>NZ_DLSO01000146.1:998-21536 GCF_002500165.1 Gordonia sp. UBA7860
GTCGAACGCAGCGACGTTGTCGTGGGTGGTGTGCCCACCCTGCGTTCCCGCTATCAACGACGAGTAGACCGACTTCGGCAAGCGCTTTTTTGCTCGACGCTGCGCCTCGTGGACCGTCTCGAACCAGGGGTTGCGCGCCCAGGGATTGCTGACCATGGTTGTGTTCCTACCTATTTCATCATGCCGCGGGCACGTTCGGATGAGCCCGGTGTCGGACCGGGCGGGGTGCGTGCTCGTGCTGGGTTGTTACAGCGAGAAGCCCGCGAGCGGGTTCTCGTCGCAGTTCTTCGACGGCGGGCCGCCGACCGGCGTCAAGTCGCCGTCGGGCCTGCGAGTCATCAGGGTCAGGGGCGTCCCACGCGAATGATCTTTGTTCGCAGTGGGTTTGGATCGCTCGCCGGCGAGCAATTCCTCACCGAAACCCTGCACACATTCGGGATCGGGTCCCGCGAGCGGCAGACCCGTGAAGAACTTGGCCGCCATGCACCCGCCGCGGCAGGCATCGAAGTGCGCGCACTTCGTGCACGCGCCGGCGTTCTGCGGCTCGCGTAGTTCGGTGAAGAGGTCGGAGTTCTGCCAGATCTCCTTGAACCCCCCATCGGAGACGATGTTGCCCGCGAGGAAGTTCTCGTGAATCGCGAAGGGACACGCGTAGACGTCGCCGACAGGATCGATCAGGCAGACCACGCGTCCGGCGCCGCACAGATTCAGGCCGGGCAAGCCCCCACCGCTGCCTGATCCGAATGCCGACAGATGGAAGAACGAGTCGCCGGTGAGCACGTTCTCACCATGTGCCACAAGCCATTCGTAGAGCTCGCGCTGCTGAGATGGCAGCGGGTGCAGGTCATCCCAGACGTCGGCGCCACGACCCGACGGACGCAGCCGCGTGATGCGCAGCGTGGCGCCATAGCGATCGGCGAGCGCCTTGAACTCGTCGAGTTGCGCGACGTTCTGCCGCGTCATCACGACGCTGATCTTGGCGTCGCGAAAACCCGCGTCGGACAGATTCTCGAGCGCCCGTACCGCCATGTCGAAAGAGCCCGGTCCGCGGACCGCGTCGTTGACCTCTGCGGTGGCACCGTCGAGCGAGATCTGCACGTCGACGTAGTCCGACGCTGCCAGCCGCTGTGCGACCGCCTTGTCGATACGTAAACCGTTGGTGGAGAACTTGACTCCCACCTGATGACTGGTGGCGTAGTCGACGAGCTCCCAGAAGTCCGGTCGCACAGTCGGTTCGCCGCCGCCGATGTTGACGTAGAAGACCTGCATGCGCTGCAACTCGTCGATGATCGCTTTGCACTGCTCGGTGGAGAGTTCGCGGGGATCGCGTTTGCCCGACGATGAGAGGCAGTGCACGCACGCGAGGTTGCACGCGTAGGTGAGTTCCCAGGTGAGACAGATCGGGGCGTCGAGGCCCTTCTCGAACTGGTCGACGAGCCTGCCGACCTTCGGCGGACGGGCCGACGTCGCGATCGTGGAGGTCGCAGCGAGTTCAGTTGCGCTGGGCGGCAACTCGAGTGTGGTCATCATGACTCCTTGAAGCATGCGTGGACGAGCAGGCACGAAGAGGGCTGGTCTTCTACGGTCCGAGGTTCAGGCCACGCCCGAAAAATCAGCGCCGGAAGCTCATCGCCAAAACGTCAGCGGCGACAGATCATTTCCGACGACGCGAGCGCGGCGAGGGCCTCGAGGTAGAGCGGTCGCGCAGCGCCGTCGATACCCGCGGCGTGCAGCGCGTCGTCGGCGCTGTCGTGATCGCGCAGGGACTCGACTACGCCGACCACCGCGAGGTTCTTCAGGAACGAGAGCTTGCGGGTTCCGAAGTGATAGAGCAGCGCACCGAACGGCTCGGGCCGCAGCGCGACCTTCGGATTGAGCTGCCAAGCCTGCGTCGAATCGAACACGTGCGACGCCGGCGCCGACTCTGCGTGCGGTACCGGATCACCGGTGGCCGCGTCGCGACCCCCGGTGACCGGAAGGGATGTCGGTGCGGACATCAGTAGACCCCGCACATCCCGTCGATCGACACCTCTTCGACGAGCGACTCGCCCACGAGTTCGGCGTCGACATCCGCCGGAACACCGGTGGTTGCCGCAACATCCTGTGCAGACTTGGCTGACTGATCTGCCATGATCCAGACCTCCTTGTGTTGGTGAAGTGAAGTGGATCACGCCACACTATAATGGCACCGGGTGCAGGAAAACACCTGAAAGCGAAAACTATCCGGATGGACAGGTGAGGATGAACCCTTCGGACCCCACGCCGATCCGTGCAGTGACACCGGGCGGCACAGCCGCAGCGACCTCGGGCGGCAGAGCCGCAGTTACCTCGGGCGGCACAGGCGCAGCGACACCGGGGCGCAGGCCCATCACGACGCGCGACGAGATCAGCACCATCGCGATCGACATGTTCACCGAGTCGGGGTTCGAGAACACCAGCGTCGACGACATCGCCGACGCCGCGGGCATCGCGAGGCGCACACTGTTCCGCTACTACCCGTCGAAGAACGCGATCTGTTGGGGCGACTTCGACGCACATCTCGACGACATGCGCACGCTGCTCGCCGCGATCCCCGCGGATCTCCCGATCGCCGCGGCCCTGACCGACGCCCTGGTGTCGTTCAACGCCGTCGACGACGACTACCTCGAACACCATCGTCGTCGAATGTCACTTCTGCTTGGAGTACCTGCGCTGCAGGCATACTCGATGCTGATGTACGCGGAGTGGCGTCGCGTGGTAGCCGAATTCTGTGCGCGCAGAATGGGACTCGACGTCGAAGAGCACGTGCCGCAGACCATCGGCTGGATGTGCCTGGGCACCACCCTCGCCGCGTACGAGCAGTGGCTCGCACACCCCGACTCAGACCTGACCGCGCTGATCGTGTCGGGTTGCGCGACTCTCGCCGACGGCCTGGGCGCCCTGCACTGAGCAACACCCTGCGCAAATACGCGTGTTTCTGACGGACGCGACCAAAGCTTCGCGTGCATCTGTCAGAAACACCCGTTTCTGCGACACGGTCGACGTATTCTGCGCTGGCCTAACAATTCACCGTTCTTCCGGAGGTCGCAGTCGTGAGAGTCGCCGTATCCACCCGAGCGGCGCTCGCCGCGGCCGCCGCTACGCTGAGCCTGGCGTTGACGGCCCCGCTCGCCGACGCCGCTCCCCCTGCTCTAGCTCCCACCGCTGCAGCACCCGCCGCGACCGAATCCGGTACCGCCGGAGCAGTTATCGACACGCAAGCACGGCCCGACGGTTGGCGCGGCGCCGCCCACGGCCTCGCGATCGACTACTGGACGCGCGGCGCGGACGGCAAGCCGGTGCCTGCGAGCGGCGGTCTCCTACTCCCCGCAGGCAAAGCGCCGGCCGGAGGCTGGCCCGTCGTCGCCTATACCCACGGCACCTCCGGTTACGGACCGGGCTGCGGCGGCCAGAGCGGGCCGGACGCGAAGGCGGACAGGTTCACCTCGCGGCTGTTGGCGTCCGGCTACGCGGTCGTCGCGCCCGACTACGTCGGCCTCGGTCGCTTTCGCACCGGCGTGCACCCCTACCTGAACAACGACTCCGAGGGTGCGGCAACCATCGACCTCCTGCACGCGGCACGCAGCGTCGAACCAAGTCTTGCCAAGAAGTGGGTGGTAGCTGGTCCCTCGCAGGGTGGGCAGGCCGCGCTGGCCACCGCGCACATGCAGAGCCGGTACGGCGCGCCAACCGATTTCCGCGGCGCCATCGCCGTCGACCCCGAATCGGACGTCGAGAAGGTGATGGCCTTCCTCGGTCCGTACGTCCCGCCGGCACCTGCCGTGCTGGAGAAGGCCTACGGCTACCTGCTCGCCGTCCTTGCGGGCAATCGCGTCGCCGACCCGGCCGTCGACGTCAACAGCTATCTGTCGCCGTACGGACGCAGCCTCGTCGACAAGGTCGGTGACGGCTGCCCAGCCCCGACGGTTCCGGCGGGAACCGCGTTCGGCAGCCTGCTCGCCAAGCCGCTCGGTTCGCCGGAACTGCGTGCATCTCTCGACCGGTACATGTCGGTGCCGACGTCGGGCTACACCAGGCCGACGCTGCTGCTTTTCAACGCACTCGACCTCACGGTTCCCTCGCCGCTGCATGCCAAGCTCGAAGCCGACTTCGTCGCCAACGGTGTCGACCACCGGACCGTCCTCGGGACCGGGAGCCACACCGAGATGAACGCAGCACAGTGGGCGGCGTGGGACGACTTCCTGCGGACGGCACTCGCCTAGTTCTTGCCAGACTGTCGCTCCCCGACGGTCCTGCCCCGACAAGCCCACAGTCCAGCCGTTACCCTGGGCCGATCGGCTACGCTAGGCTGAACTAGAACATGTTCTCGTTTTGGCCGAACCCGGCTGCGAGAACGACAGTACGCAGGAGACTCCGCGAGATGGCAGAACTGACCCCGCACGGATCACGCAGTGTGATCCTGACCGTGGCCGAGGTGATCGACGAGACCGCCGATGCGCGTTCGATCGTGTTCGAGATCCCCGACGAACACAAGGACGCGTTCACCGACTACAAGCCGGGCCAGTTCCTCACACTTCGCATCCCCAGCGAGCAGACCGGCTCGGTGGCGCGTTGCTATTCACTGGCCTCCTCGCCAGCGACCGACGCGCTACCCAAGGTGACGGTGAAGCGCACCGTCGACGGCTACGGCTCGAACTGGGTGTGCGACAACCTCGCCGCAGGCACGCAGATCGAGGTACTCCCACCGTCGGGGGTGTTCACTCCACGCACTCTCGACGACCCGCTACTCCTCATCGCCGCGGGCAGCGGCGTCACTCCGGTGATGTCGATCCTCAAGACCGCCCTCGCGTCGTCGACGGTCCCCGTGGTCTTCTTCTATGCCAACCGCAGCGTCGACGACGTCATCTTCTCGACGGAACTCGACGAACTGCTCCGCGCCAACGCGGATCGGCTGACCGTCGTCCACTGGCTCGAGACCGACAGGGGTCTGCCCACCGACGCCGCGCTCGCCGAGATCTTCTCTCCCTACGTCGGGCACACCGCGTACATGTGTGGCCCCGGCCCGTTCATGGACGCGGTGCACCGCGCCCTCGACACCGCCGGATTCGCACACCACGACGTTCACACCGAGGTGTACAACTCACTGGCAGGCGACCCCTTCGCCGACCATGAGCTCGCCGAGGTCTCCGCCGACGAACAGGCCGCAGCGGCCACCGTCGAGGTCGAACTCGACGGCGAGACACACGAACTCACCTGGCCACGGAGCCGATCGCTCATCGACATCATGCTCGACGCCGGGCTCGACGCCCCGTACTCCTGTCAGGAGGGCGAATGTGGTTCGTGCGCCTGCACATTGACCGAGGGTAGCGTCGAGATGGACAACGACGGCGCGCTCGACCCCGAAGACATCGAGGACGGCTACATCCTGGGTTGTCAGGCACACCCCACATCCGACCGACTGCGAATCGAGTTCTGACATGGCGCCAGACGTCCCCTCCAACCGTCTGGCGCGCGTGCTCGGCGGCATGCTGCTCGGAATGGGCGCATTGCACTTCGCCGTACCGAAACCCTTCGACGAGATCGTGCCGCCCGAGATCGCCGGAGCGCTCGGCACCGATGCCCGCACACTGACCTACGCATCGGGCGTCGCCGAGGTCGGCATCGGCGCCGGATTGCTTGTGCCGCAGACCCGTCGACTCGCCGCGGGATCGGCTGCCGCACTCTTCGTCGCGGTCTATCCGGCCAACATCAACATGGTCCGCATGTGGTGGCACAAGCCAACGGTGTACAAGGCGATCGCGATAGGCCGACTCCCCCTTCAGATTCCGCTCATCGCAGCGGCCGTAAAAGTCTTCCGCCACTCGAAGTGACCACCGACGACCACAGCTTTCACCGCATCGACGACGACCGCCTCGACGCACGAGCGCTGGTTCTGCTGACTCTCGTCGCGGCGGCGGCGGGTGTGGTCGCGGGTTTCGTCGGCGGGGCGTTCCGCTGGCTGCTCACCCGACTCGACGCCTGGCGGGTCGACGTCGTCGACTGGTCTGATCACCACGGTCCCGTGGGTTGGCTTATCCCGCTGGCCATCTCAGCGACGGCTGCGGCCGCCGCGACGTGGATCGCGATCAAGGTGCCACGCGCAGCGGGCAGCGGAATCCAACATGTGGAGGCCGTCGAACGTGGACAGGCCGAGCCACCGTCGTTGATGGTTGTGCCTGCGCGCTTCGTCGGAGGACTGCTGTCGATCGGCGTCGGCGGTCTCGTGCTCGGTCGCGAAGGCCCGACGGTGCACATGGCCGCCGCGATCGGTGCTGCAGCAGGGCGATGGTGTCGGGCGAGCAAGGACGAGATCCGTGGCCTGCAGACAGTTCTGTCCGGCGCCGGGTTCGCCGTGGCGTTCAACGCTCCGATCGGCGGAGCGATGTTCGTCTTCGAGGAGGTCGCCAAGAAGGTTCGCATCCGAGAGGTCGTGTGGACGCTTGCAGCGGTCGCGACAGCGGTCACGTGCTCGCGCGTCGTCCTCGGTGACATGCCCGACTTCAAGGTCTCGAACGTAGCCGCCCCGGCTCTGGGTACGTTGCCGCTCTTCATGGTCTTCGGCGTCCTCGTCGGACTTCTCGGTGTCGGCTACAACTGGCTGATCAGAGCGTGCCTGTCGTGGTTTGAAGCGCTGCACCGCATTCCGGCGATGGTGAAGGCCGCGATGATCGGCGCACTCATCGGCGCCCTGCTGCTGATCTCACCCGACCTGGCAGGTGGCGGCGACTCACTCACCCAGCGCATCCTCGACGGTCACCGGATCGCGATCATGTCACTTGTCGGATTTCTGGTCATCCGGTTCATCGCAGGCCCGCTCTCCTACTCGGCAGGCACACCAGGAGGACTCTTCGCGCCGATGCTCGCGCTCGGCGCACTGTCCGGACTTCTCTTCGCCTGGTTGATCAACCTCTTCTCGTCGACGCTCGCCACCCAGCTCGCACTACCCCTGGTACTGGTCGGCATGTCGAGCCTGTTCGCCTCCGTCGTCAGGGCTCCGTTGACCGGGATCATCCTGGTGATCGAGATGACGACAGTCACCAGCGCCGCCGTCGCGATGCTCGCTGCAGGCGCAGGCGCCGTCGTGATCGCCTCACTCCTCCGCAGTCCAGCGATCTACGACGACCTCCGTGAACGCATGCTGCGCGCCGACAAAGCAGCCGAGCACCCACCCTCAGCGCAGTAGCCGCCTGTGCGCTCAGCGCAGTAGCCGCCCGTACGCTCAGCGCAGCAGCAACAGTGCGCTCAGCGCAGTGACCGGTAGTGTGCCCGCGCCTCCGGATCGAGGTGTTCGACGGCGTATCCCAGTGCGGTACGGCCCATGTGGGCGGCGTGGTCGTCGAGATAGGACGTGAGCGCCGTGGCGTCGACGCGCTTACCCATCTCGCGCAGCATCCACCCGAACGCCTTCTGGATCAGCGGCCGTCGGTCGTCGATCACCAGCGGCGCCACCGCCGCCAACGCCTGTGCGTCGGCGTGTTTGATCCAGGCGAAGGTCCCGATGATTCCGATCCGCTTCTCCCACAGATCATCTCGCGCGGCGAAATCCACCAGCACGTCCACATCGCCGTGCTGCCACGACCATTCACCGAGTATCGGATCGGCAGAAGAGTCGACGAGATCCCAGTTGTTCACCGCCCCTGCTGCCACCGCCGCGAGGTAGTCCGCAACCCACAGGTCAGCCTCTGCAGCATCGGCACGATCGAATCCGTCACGCGCGCAGAATAATCCGGCCAGTCGTACCTCGTGGTAGCGCGAGCTGAGCAGAGCACTGACCTCGCCGCGACTGATCCCACGGAACCGCTTCGCGATCGCGCGCAGCTGGGGAACCCGGACACCGAGGAACTCGTCGTCGCCGCCGTAGCCGCCCGGATGCGCCTGAAAGTACGACGCCATCGACGTGGCGCGCTCCGGATCGGCCAGTTCGTCGATCGCGGCGATCACGTCCTCGGCGGACCCTCCCGCGTCAGCCATCCGCGCGTCCCGATGCTTCGACGGCATACCTCATGCGTCGGGCACCAGCTCCGAAATCGGCGTCCTTGTCAGCAGTTTCGGACGTGTCTTCATCACGGCGCCGACCTTGCCCGCGCCGACGACCGCGGTGAGTATGCCGGCCCTGCTGTAGTAGGCGAGGAACTTCTTGCCGTCGTCGGAGACGACGTGGACGTCGTCCTCTGCGCGCGGATCACCGAGCACCTGGATCTTGACGTCGAACTGGTCGCTCCAGAAGTACGGCACGGCGGCCGTCACACCTTCTCCGCCGGTGATGTCGGCGGCCACGACCGCAGCCTGCTCGATCGTGTGGTTCCAGTGCTCGACCCGTCGTGGATCGCCTGCGTCGTCGAGCCAGTTGGCGACGTCGCCGACCGCGTAGACGCCCGGCACAGACGTGCGTCCCTGTGCGTCGCAAGCGATTCCGCCGCCGACCTCGCGGGGGGCGAGCTCGATGTTCGACCCGTCGAGGTAAGCGGTCACCGGTGTGGATCCGATGCCGGCGACGACGAGGTCGGCGGGCAGGACCGACCCGTCGTCGAGCGTGATCTCGCGGACTGCGCCGCCCTCGCCCGCCACGATCTCGGCGACGCCGACCCCTGTACGCACCGTGACCCCGTTGGCCTCGTGCATCCGCGTGACGAGCGCTCCGATCCGCGGCCCCAGCGCGAGTGCTAGCGGTGTGGGTGCCGGTTCGACGATGGTCACGTCGATTCCCTGCGACGAGAGACTCGCCGCCACCTCACAGCCAATGAATCCGGCGCCGATCACCACAGCGTTCTGCGCCGCATCGATGGCCGATCGCACCGCGAGAGCATCAGCGAACGTACGCAGGGTATGCACACCCGACATCGCATCGGTGCCCGGGAACGCGCGGGGCCGCAGACCGGTCGCCAGCACCAACGTGTCGTATTCGACGACGCTGCGCTCACCCGCCTCGTCGACCACGGACACCGTCTTCGCGTCGGTGTCGACGGAGCCGACGGTGGTACCGAGACGCAGCGTGATATTCGAATCGGTATAGAAGGCAGCCGGTTTGAGGTCGACGCGGTCGTCCTTGCCCAGCAGCACCGACTTCGACAGCGGCGGACGATCATACGGCGGGTGCGGTTCGGCACCGATCAGCGTGATCGGCTTGTCGTACCCGTCGGCGCGGAGGTTTTCGGCCACACGGATCGCTCCGAGTCCCGCCCCGACGATCACGACACCCGATGTTGCGCTCATGAGATCCTCTCGTTCGGCACGATCACACTCGCCCGATCAGGCGTCGGCGAAAGCGATGCCTCGCGTCCGAGCGATGCCTCCGCATCAGCGAGTGATGTCCCCGACGGGTGTGAGGTCGGCCAGTAACCAGTTCCCGTCGACATTACGCATGTCCGCCCACCGAGCAATAGGGGTTCTGGTCGGCGAATTCTCGTCGCTCGAGCCTGTCGAGTTCCCGAGCGTCTCGTCGACGAAGACCAGGACGCGCGCGGCCGACGTGGTGTATGACGCAACACCCGCATCGACGACGTCGGCCTCGACGGTCAGCCCGCCCGCAACCGCGCCGGGTAGTACGGCGTCGGGTCCATGGAGTGCGTACCGGGTTGCGAGTGGATCGGTCAGCCCGGCGGCCACCGTCTCTCGTTGCTTCTGCGACGCATTCGGCGCCACACGCAACGTCTGTTCGACGATCCGTTCGGTGGCCGTCAGCAGCGCCGAGCGCGCCGCGTCGTCCGGCGCTGGCCTGTCGGTGTACGCACGGGTCCACGACACCGCCGCGACAACCAACGCAACGACGACAATCAGCGACGCCGCGAGTAGCGCTCTGCGCGCACGACGCGGCAGCCTGTGGTGGACGACGAGCGGTCTCATGCCGGCACCAGCCCTCATTTCACCACCACCTCGGTGGTCTTCCACGTCCCGCCGACGCGTTCAAGCGACAGCCGCACCGTGATCACGTCGGTGTCCGGATCGGCGCCCAGCAGAGCGGGATCGGAGGTCTGAGCGGTGACGAGCGCGTCGGCACGCGCCCCATCCGACGTCGACGTCGGATCGCTGATCAGTCCCGCCGCGATCACCCGACCCGACATCCCGGTCTCCGCGGAGGAGACCGCGGCGACCAGTGCGTCACGTGCCTTGCTCAGCCGATCATGCTCTGCGCCAGTGCTGTTCGCGATGATCCGGTCGGCGTAGCCGGCGGCGTCCTTCGGCGTCGCGGTGAGCATCGCCGTCACCGCGCCGCGTGCGGCGGTCAGCGCGGCACGCTGCCCGGCTGCACGCTCGTCCTGCCTATGATCAACCACTGCGAGCACGATGATCGCCACCAGTCCGCAGACGACGAGCACTGCGGCACAGGCCAATCCGATACGCAGTGCGTGAGATCGGCGACGGGCACGCGCGCGTAGCGCATCTGCCGCTGCGATCCGCGCGCGTCGCGCCGTCCGAGTGGCCTCGTCGACCCGAGCGGCAGCCGCCAGAACACGCTCGTCCTCCGACGATCCCGGGTCGTCCGATCTCACCTTCTCGGGCTTCGCGATGTCACTCACGCGAGCACCTCGACTCCGGTCACGAGCCAGCGACCGTCGATCTCGGCGAATGATGCACTCACCGTTCGCTTCTCGGTGACCGGAGCAGCGTCTGTGCGCGTTGTGGTGACGGTTGCGGTCATCAGCACTGTTCCGCTGTCTGTCTGCGCATTGGACACCGCGACGTCGCCGGGCCGCCACTCGACGGCCGTCACACCGCCGTCGGGTGCGCGACCGAGTTGCGCGGCAAAGCCTTCCGCGAAGTCGCCCGCGACAAGACTGCGGGCGCGGGCGCGGTCGGTCTGCCACGTCGCCGAGTGCACGGTGAAGACCGCTGCCACCGTCGACCCCGCCTGCTCGCGCAACTCGGTGCGCGCCTGCTCGACAGCACCGTTGTGTGCCACCACGCGCGATGCCACCACGACGCCCGTCGCCACTGCGACGAGCAGGAGCGCGGCACACAGCACGAGGACGACGGCACGGCGGGTTCCGATAATCCGGGTGCCGATGATCCGGGTTCCGATAATCCGTTGTCGGCGAACCTGACTCGTTCGCTCCCGCGAATCCGCTGAGCTCGTTTCCCCAGCGCTCGTTTCCCCAGCGCTCGTTTCCCCAGCACTCATGGCAGGTACTTGACGGCGCTCACCTTGAGCGCCCCGTCGTCGGGCACGACCAGCATCGTCAACCGGAACTGGCGCACCGGCGTCTGCTGCTGACCGCGATAGCTGACTGCGGCCGCGACGAGGACAGTCGCGTCGTCGCCGGAGCGCGCCGAGACCCCCGACGCGTCGACCGTCGCATCCCCGACGGTTCCGGTGCGTCGCACGTACTCGGTGTAGCTGCTCGCCGATTGGGCGAATTCGTCGTGGAATCCGCCCGTGGCGTGGTCGAGGATGCGGCGCGCTCGCGCGGGGTCGGCAGGATCGGCCGACAGCAGCAGCGACGCCACCTCGGTGGCGGTGTGCCGATAGTCGTCGTCGGTGTAGGCATGCGCCGCCCTCGCCCACGCGGCCACTCCGACGCCCGCCGCGACGACGGCACCGATCACCACCAGCCCGACGAGCACCCACCACACCCGACGCACACCGGGCCGTAGCCCCGCGTCGACCTCGGCGTCGAGCAGGTCATCGAGCGCGCTTCGCAATTCCGCCCGCGCACCGCGCTCGTTTTCGAGGAGCGTCCGATCGCTCGCCACGGACCCGTCGACGGACACACCTCCTGTCGACGAACCCGAACCTGCGCGCCGCGTCATGACGCACGCCCTCCCTGTCTCGTACTGCGCGTAAGGAGCCACGCCGCCGGCACACTTCCTCGTTCACTCAACCCACCGACGCGACTTCGCATCCACCCTAGGACGTGGGAACGCACTCTCACCAGATCATCGGAGCGAGGAACGTCGCCGCGAAGTGACGCACACTGCTCGGCTCGCGCCGCGAATCATCCGATGCCGGCATTTCCAGATACGAGATGACCAGTCGCACATGAATTTCCACGGCTTGAGTGAGATCGTCGGCGGGCATCTGCGCGCCCGCGTCGCGCAGCACAGCGGCGATGCGCGCCGTGGCGACCTCGACGAAGAGTGCACCGAGTTCGGCGGTGAGTCGCTTCACGCCGTGATCGGCGAGAATCAACCGGTTGAGCAGCGGATCGTCGGAGATCATCTGGGCGCCACGATAGAACGCCTCGACGACGGCGTCGGACGGCCCGAGTCCGGCCACCGCGGCGTCGAGTGTGCGCATGCCCCGCTCGTACCGGTCAGCCGCGACCGCGAGCAGCAGAGCGTCTTTGTTCGGGAACCGGCGATACAGCGTGCTTCTGCTGACCCCGGCACGCGCGGCCACCGCATCGACGTTCGCCTGCGCTATCCCGGCAACCGTGAACTCGTCGGCCGCGGCGGCGAGGATCGCCGCTTCCTGATCCGCGGGACTGCGGGTGTTACGACGCTTGCGCTGTCGGACGTCGCGAGGCGGCTCCCCCGACTCTCCAGCGTCTGCGGCGCCAGCAGTACGTTCCGCTGCCCGTCGAGCGGTCATCGCCGCCACAGCGTCACGGGGAGCCGGTCCTTGGGAACCGGTAATGCGCTGTAATCCATCGGCATTCGATAGTCGGCGGACACCGACCACTCGTAGCCGCGCAGCAGTTGATGCATGATCGTCTTGATCTCCATCTGCCCGAAGTACAGGCCGATGCACTTGTGCACGCCGCCACCGAAGGGCGCCCACGCCATCCGGTGCCGTTTGTCCTCAGCACGGTCGGGCATGAACCGCTCGGGGTCGAATCGGTCGGGCTCCGAATAGATCTCAGGGTCGCGATGATTGGTCAGCTGCGAGATCGAGACCATCGTGCCCTCAGGGATGAAGAAGTCGCCGATGTGGGTGTCGGCGATCGCCGCGCGCGGCTGGGAGGGCACCGGCGGACACAGCCGCAACGACTCCTTCATCACGAGGTCGAGAGTGTTCAGCGAGCCGAGATCGTCGTATCCGAGTTCGCTTGGCAGCTCATCTGATTCGTCGCGCGCACGCTGCTGCCACTCGGGGTGGCGGGCCAGGTGGTATGCCATCTGGGTCATGGTGATCGTCGAGGTGTCGTGTGCGGCCATCAACACGAAGATCATGTGGTTGACCACGTCGTCATCGGTGAAGCGTTGCCCCTCTTCGGTTTCGGCGTGACAGAGAACCGAGAACAGGTCGGGAGTCTCCCGCGCCCGTTTGTCGGCGATCGCGGAGGAGAAGAACTCTTCGAGAACTCGACGCGATCGCAGACCCTTCCACCAACGTCCACCGGGAACAGGTCTGCGCACCAACGCAACTCCCGCGCGCACCGTCTCGATGAACGCCTCGTTGAGACGGTCTGCCTCATCGCGAGGCAGTTCGACGCCGAGGAACACCTCGAGCGCGACGTCGAGCGTCAGTGCTTTGAACTCGTTGGCCAACAGCACCTTTTCCGTGGGGAACCGCTGCATGCGATCGAAAATCATGGGCGACATCTCCTGCATGTAACCCTTGAGTGCCGTGTTGGAGAACACCTGCTGCATGAGCAGCCGGTGGTGACGGTGCTCGTCGAAGTCGAGCAGCATCAGACCGCGATTGAAGAACGGACCGATGAAGTAACCCCAGGCGGGCCCGTTGGCGAACGCACGGTCACGGTTGCGCAGGATCTCGTCGGCGGCGTCGGCTCCGGATGCGACCACCACCCTCAGCCCGAGCGCGTTGATTCCGTAGATCGGGCCGTACGCAGCGCGGCGCGCAGCCGAGTAGCCGAACGGGTCGCGGCGCATCGACAGCACCTCGAGCATCCCGTTGCGGTCGGCACACGGGACCGCGCGCAGTCCACTTCCCGCAGGCGCTGGAGCGATGATCGTCATGTCGCAGCCTTCCGTCCAGGTGGATCAGAGCAGGTGGATCTGAGCAGCTGGACCAGCTACACAACCGACCCGCACCCGAAGTGAGCGCACTGTCGATGTGATCCAGCTCTCACCCCATTGGAACAGATCGGCGCAAATGTCTCTATGGTTTCGTGAAGTCCGGCTCGGCGCCGCGTCGACGCAGCACGTCGTGACACCGGCGCACACGGTCGTGCCACCACGCTGTCCGCTCGGGATCGGCGGCGGCGTCGTCGGACACGAGTGCGGCGTCGGGGCCAAACCATCTCGGGGCGACGACGCCGTGTTCGGGCAGGAACGGGTCCGCGACGTCGACGGCGAACAACGAGCCGGTGCCGAGTCCGCACGCGAGGTCGAGACGGTCGAGCGCCGCCGCGGCAGCCACGCCCGCAGCCATTCCCACCGCAGTGTCGAGGGCGCTGGACACCACGACGGGCAGACCGATCTCGTCGGCCAACCGCAGAACCGCACGCATGCCGCCGAGGGGTGCCACCTTGAGCACCGCGACGTCGGCAGCGTCCGCGGCGACGACCCGCATCGGGTCGGCGACTTTACGGATCGACTCGTCGGCGGCAATCGGTACCTCGACCGCACGACGCACCTGGGCCAACTCGTCGACGGTCGCACACGGCTGTTCCGCGTACTCGACGTCGCCGATCGCACGGATCGACGAGATCGCCTGCGCCACAGACCACTTCCCGTTGGCGTCGATCCGGACCCGAGGTATCACGGCGCGAGCTGCCGCAACACGGTCGACGTCGTCGGACAGCGACTGCCCGGACTCGGCCACCTTCACCTTGGCTGTCGTCGCTCCCGGGTAACGAGCCAGGATGTCGGCGACCTGGTCGGCGGCGACGGCAGGCACCGTCGCGTTCAGCGGAACGGAGTCACGTTGTGCGGCAGGCGGTCCGAGGTAGGCGGCTTCGATGCCGGCCGCCAACCACGCCGCCGACTCCTCGTCGTCGTACTCGACGAACGGACCGAACTCGCCCCATCCCGCCGGACCACGAAAGATCAGCGCCTCGCGGCGGGTGATACCGCGGAACCGTGTCCGCATCGGCAACGCGACGACCCGCGCGGTCTCGAGGATCTCCTCGACCGGGGGCAGCGATGACCCGCTCGGGGCGGCATCTGTTTCCGTCATGTCGGCACCCTTCATTTCCCCGTCGTTCATGTCACCACCGAGAGGAAGTCGCCCGCCAGACTCACGAACCGAGAGCCCTGATCACGGTGAACCGAGTGGCCGGCGTCGATGATCTCGAATGAGCCGTCGGGAAGTCGCTCGCTCAGCGCCCGAAGATGCCGTGGCGGAAGGAAACTGCGTTCACCGCCGGAGATCACCAGTGTGCGCGCACGCACGTCGTCGAGTGCGGCCCACCACTGCGGTGCGGCGACCGCGAACTCGGCATTGACCTGATCGGTGACCGACCGGTCGTAACGCAGGAACGGCCGCGGATCGGCGAGCAACTGTCCCAGGCCGCGTATGCGTTCGCCGAGTGTCGCGTCGACCGCGATCTCCTCGGCGAGATCGGCGTCATCGCGGGGCATCGGCGGGACCTCCTCGAGCACGAGGCATCGGACTCGCCCGGGTTGATCCATCGCGACACGCAGCGCGGTGTGCGCACCGAGGGAGTGGCCGGCGAGGTCGACGGTATCGAGACCGAGTTCGTCGAGTACGAACGCGACGTCGGACCGAAAATCATTGAGCCCGTATCGCTTCTCGCGACTGCTCACTCCGTGCCCGCGCAGATCCATCGACACAACTGCGCGGCCGCGGCGTCGTAGTGCCTTGGCGAACGCCCGCCAGGTGGTGTGGTCGGAGGCCATGCCGTGCACCAGAACCACCGGTACGCCGTCGTCGAGTGACCCCGACACCTCGACGGCAAGCGATTGCGCTCCGGATGTCGTGGGTCCGGACGTCGTAGCTCCGGACGTCGTATCGGTGTCGATGCGGGGCCGACGGAATGTACGCACGTCTACCAAGGGTAGTCACGCGGCGTGTCACAGACCTGCGGGCGGGCCGGTCACCGCCTACACGGCGAGGTGTAGTCGAGACCGCGGATATACGTGCGCCACTCCTCCGGCGTGATCGGGTCGGCGCCGTGAGCGCACTGTTCGTCGATGATCTGTCCCGGGCTCAGTGTCCAGGTCTCCATGAAGCCTCCCTGCCCTGCCGCGACGATGCGGTCGCCGGGGAGGAAGCGGACGTCGTACACGCGGCCCGGATACGACCGCAGCACCACCTCTGCCTGAGCATCAGCGAGGTTCCACACCCACACCTCTGAGTTGCTCCCACCCGCGATCACCCTCTTGCCGTCCGCGGAGAATCCAGCGCTGTAGAGCTGCCCGGCAGGTCCGGACAGTTCGGCCGTCCTGCGCGGATGCCGCTTGTCGGAGATGTCGGCCACCTCGACATTGCGTTCCTCCGACGTCGACACGATCGATGTGCCACTGGCGTCGAAGCGCACCGACAGCGCCGAGGCCTTGAACGTGATCGGATCGGGATATGCCTGCGGCGCAGCGGGATTGGAGAGATCGATCAGTCGCACCGGACCCGTCACCGTTGCGACGGCGGCCGTGCGCCCGTCGGGACTCAGAGACGCCCACGCGATCCCGCCGCCGGCGTCGAACGTGGAGACGACACGAGGGGCCGACAGCGTCGTGGCGTCGATGACCGTCAGGTTGTTGCCGTCGGTGGCGCCGGTGACCGCCAGACCGGACTTCTCGCTGTAGTCGACAGTCTCGTTGAGTGTCGGTTGCGCCGCGACGCTGCCCACGACGCGTGGCTGTTGCGGATTCGAGTAGTCGGCAAATTGCACTGTCCCGGTGACTGTTCCGGTGGTGACCACGCGACCCGACGGAGACATCACCACGGCACCCGAGTACACAAGTCCCGCAGCAGGTATCAGGTCTGGTCCGCCGCGCACGATCGCTGACGGCTCGACGCGCCACTGCGTGATCCGACCGTCGGTGCCCGTGTCCGCGGCGACGATCGTCGTCGCGTCGCGGTTCGCCGGTATCTGGTAGACGCTGTTGGTACCGACCGACGTCATGCCGAGAACCGGAGGCCAGTCCTGGACCCGCCCGTCCTCGCTCGACGAGACGATGTCATCGCCCGCAAAGACCACCGACACCGAGTTCGACGACCCGGTCAGAACCCGAGGTGCCGCAGCCGGATTCGAGCGGTCGAACACCCGAATCGTGTTGTCGGCACCCGCGCCGACGACTTTCGTGTCGTCGCCGTTCAACGCCACCGCATTGACGTAGCTGTTGAAACCACCGAAACGCGCCACCGAGCGTGGTGCTGCGGGATTCGCGACGTCGAACTCCTGGATCACCCGACTCCGCAGCCCGGCGAGCAGTCGCGTCCCGTCGCGCGTGTAGACGAGTCCCTGCGCGAGTTCGTTGTCGCGCCATTCGTCGAGTGGTATCTCGCCCGACGGGACGAGCGCGTCACCGTCGATCCGCCAGAGATCCACCCGGCGGTTCGCGCTGCTGGTCGCCAGCGACTTTCCGTCCGAGCTGAACGCTGCCGCCCCCGCGACGCCCGCGACCTTCGCGGGCAACGGAACCGACCGCCAGGTCTGCCCCTGTGCTACCCATGCCTCGACACCCCTGTCCGGAACAGACGCCACGACAAACCGGCCGTCCGGGCTGACGGTGAGTCTGTTGATGTCGCCACTGACATCGGGAAAGTCGTAGCGCCGCAACGGATGTGCGGGATCGGCGATGTCCCAGGCGGTGATCGTTCCGCGTCCGCCGAGTAGCAGCGTGCGGGCGTCGGGCATCAGTGCGACACCCGCCAACCGCCCGCCACCGCCGGGCGCACGGAACTCGGCGACCCTCGACTGCACCCCGTCATCGTCGACCTTGAAGAGACGGACCTGACCGCCCGCGCCCGCCGCCGCGATCAGTGAGCCGACGCGCGACATGAGCACCGAGCCGGGGTCGCCGAGATATCGGGTCGGCACGCCGCGGCCCGTTGCGTCAATCAGACGCGAACGTGCCTCGAGCGTCGGTGATGCCTCGTAGGCGATCATCGCCAGCTGCGCCGCCATGAACGGATCACGCTCACCGAGTTCTGCCGACTGCACCGACAACTGCCGGCTCAGTGCCTCGTTTCTCGCAGTCTCGGCGGCCTCTCGCTGATGGACGGCGTTCACACCCGCGGCGACGGCGGCGACAGCACCGATCACCGCGACGACCCCGAACACCGCGGCGAACAGTGCCACGCGCCGCAACTGAGCGGATCGACGCTTCTCGCGGTCTGCCTCTGCCGATCGTCGAGCGGTCGCGGCAGCCAGGAACTCGCTGCTGACCGGGTCGATCGGGTCGTCGTCCGACTCCTGCGCCAGTTGGTCGAAGACCTCCAATCGCGGCCCACCGATCAGCATGTCGTCCGGCCTGCCGTCGGCGTCCCACGGTTCGGAGTACGCGCGCAATCTCCGACGCAACAGGAGTTGTTCACGGTCGTCGTCGATCCATCCGCGCAACCGCGGCCACGCGGTCAGCAATGCCTCGTGGGTGACCTGCGCATGCGACGACGACACCGTCACGAGGCGGGACGCCGCGTAGTTCTCCAGCACGTGCGCGGCGCGGGAGTCCCCGTCGGCGGTCAGTTCGTCGAGCGGAACCCGACGTCGGGTGACCCCGTCCTCGTCGACGTTGACCATCGCGAGCAGCATGCGTCGCGCGATCTGTTGCTCGTCCGCGGACAGCTCTCCGTACACCTTCTCCGCTGCCTGCTCGACCGCACCGCCGATGCGCCCGGTCGCGAGGTAGTCGCGCACGGTCATCCGCCGACCGTCGGATTGTTCCCAGGTCGCGAGCAGCGCGTAGGAGAGCAGGGGCAGATCACCGGCTGCCGTCGAGCCCGCCGCGGGCACGGCGTCGTCGAGGAGCATGTCGACGAGGTCGGGCTCGACCTCGACGTCGGCGACGCGCGCCGGCCCGACGATGACTTCACGCAACTGCTCACGCTGCATCGGCGGAACCACCAACTGGGCGTTCTCCAGCGTCTTGGGCACCCACGGCACGACGCGTCCGTAGAAGTCGGCGCGCAACACCCCGACGGGGACGATGTCGGAGCCGGGCGCCTGCGCGGCGTCGAGAATCCGCGTGATCGCCTGCTTGCGCACGTCGTCGGAGTTCTGCGTCCACATCTCCTCGAGCTGATCGATCACGAGCAGCGCGGGCCGATCGGTGTTTTCGTGCGCGGCCAACTCGTCCATCGCCGCGTCGAGGGCCGCCAAGGCGTCGTCGCCCGGCGTCATCACCGCGCACCGCCAACCGGCGAGCGGCCCCTCGTGGACGACCTGCGCAAGGAGGCCCGCACGGACGAGCGACGACTTTCCGACACCCGACATTCCGACGACCATCACGCCGCGCGCCATACCGCTGGTCTCCCGGTCGGCGCTGCGTGTCGCGACGATGAGGTCGACGAGTCTGGCCACCAGCTCGTCGCGTCCGAAGAAGTATTGATCGTCGGCAGCGTCGAACGTCGCGAATCCGCGATACGGGGAGTCGGGCCGAGTCCGACGACGGCCGGTCCTCCGCGCACTGCGTTCGACGGCCTCCCACCAGGCGGCAACATCCTCGGGATCGGTGACACCGCAGACTCCGAGAACCCTCTCGAACATCTGACGGCTCGCGCGGGTCGGTGCGTGCTGCCCCGCGAACCAACCGGCGACGGTCCCGAGCAATGCGTCCGCATCGGCCGCGACATCCCGCACACTCAGCCCCGCACCGACACGCAATTCCGTGAGTGCGCGACCGAGTTCTTCGCGCGTCGTCACCGACTCCGGCGTCATCAAGCCTCCTGCTCTTTTGTGCAGGTCAGCGTATCGACAGTCGTATCGACTTGCTGTACGGACGCGCCACATTCGACGCGTCGGAAGCACTGCGGTGAAGATAATTCAACCGATGAGACGACAGGTTCGATCACTATCACAACCGTCGACCTCACGGCCCCCAACCGCACTCGGCGTGAACGCAGGGAGTCCATGCACCAGACACCGCTAGTCCAGAATCGACCGATTCCCCTCCATCGAATCGATGCCGCCACCCAGGGGCCGTTGCGCGCGCGGCTGTCCGCGCGCGAGGTCGAGGTCCTCGTGGCGTGGCTGCACTCGGAGTCCAAAGAGGAAGCCGCTCGACAGCTGTTCCTGGGTGCGACGACCGTCAGCACCCATATCTCCCGAATCCGGGCGAAGTACAGCGCGGTCGGCAGGCCCGCGCCGTCGAAGGCCGCGCTGTTCGTCCGAGCCATCCAGGACGGCTACGTCGACCTCGCCGATTGGTGACGCGGGCATAGGTATTGCCAATCGTCGGTAACGCGGATCGTCGAGGTTGCCAATCGTCCGTGTCGCGAATTGTCCATGTCGCGGATCGTCGAAGTTGAATATCGTCCACATCGCACATCGTCGATGTCACGCCCGCGGCCGCGTTGGTGTGACGGGCAACCGCTCCCCATCCTCGGTCACGGGCGTGACATCGGCGTCGCAGAGGACGTCCACGTCAGTCAGACCGTTCCGCGCGTCGCATCCCCTGAAAACGCGCGGAAACATCGGTCACCTGTCGTGGAACCACCTGCTGTTCTTGGCCCGCCAGACCATGTCCTCCCAGTACGCCCACGTGTGGGTG
>NZ_DLSO01000003.1:0-25166 GCF_002500165.1 Gordonia sp. UBA7860
GGCCCGGCACCAGGCTGGCCCCACACTGCTCGATCATCGCTGCGACGTCGGCGAACGAGGCTCCGACGCCGCCATGTTCCTCGTCGACCAGCGCAGCGAACATGCCCAACTCGGCTAGCTCTGGAAACAGGTCGCGCCAGTGATCGCGCGGTTTCTCCAGTTCAGCCCGTACGATATCGGTGGTGCGACGGTGCGTCGCCCACGCGGAAATGGCTTCGCAGACGGCGATCTGTTCGGCCGACGTGGCAAGGCTCACGCTGAAATCCTCTGCATTTCGGTTGTGACGAAGAATTAGAACCTGTTCTAATAGTCCGCAGGGGTTTTGTCCACCAGACCTGTTGGCGCCGTCGGCGTCGACGGTCACGAGATGAGGATGTCGCCTACACATGACCCGGTCGTCTGAAGATGCCGTGCCACAGAAGTCGGCACCGAGTCCGAACAAGGGAGCCTCGTCGAAGTCGGCCGCCAAAGGCGCTCCCGTTCCACCCGACGCCGCCACAGCAATAGCGGCGACGACAGGGACTTCGACGACGGAGAGCGGTTCCGCAGCGCAACGCGACCGTCGACGCCGCATCCTCGACGCGACACTCGCCCTCGCCTCCAAGGGCGGCTACGACGCCGTGCAGATGCGCACCGTCGCAGAGAAAGCTGACGTCGCGGTCGGAACCCTCTACCGCTACTTCCCGTCGAAGGTGCACCTGCTGGTCACGGCCCTTGCGCGCGAGTTCGAGCGCGTCGAGACCCGCGTCGACCGCTCCCAACTGCAGGGCGAGAACGCCATTGAGCGACTGCGCCACGTCCTCGACATGATCACCTTCGCGATGCAGCGCGATCCGTTGTTGACCGAGGCCATGACACGGGCCTTCATGTTCGCCGACGCGTCCGCGACCGCGGAGGTCGATCAGGTCGCCGGGATCATCGACCGGCTGTTCGCAGGCGCGATCGTCGACGAGGGCGAGCCGAGCGACGAAGAACTCGCTATCGCACGCGTGCTGTCGGATGTGTGGATGTCGAACCTGGTGCAGTGGCTCACCCGCCGCGCCTCGGCTACCGACGTGACCAACCGGCTCGAACTCACCGTGCGCCTGCTGCTCAAGGGCAGGGTCGCAGCAGAGGCGTAACCGATCCGCCGGGTTGGGCCGACGCGATCAGCCCAGGTCGACGGTGATCGTGCCCGATTCGTCGGCGCGCACCGCGTACGCACGGACTCCGCTGCCGCCGAAGGCGATCTCGTCACCCGTCCCCAGGTCGTAGGTGTAATTGTGCAACGGGCACACCACGACACAGTCGTCGATCAGCGCGTCGGCCAGTGGCCCGCCGCGGTGCGGACAGACGGCGTCGAGTGCGCGCAGCGAGTCGTCGCGGAGTCGGAAGACCGCGATCTGCGCACCTTCGATACCGAATGCCCGTCCCTCGCCCGGCGGGATGTCGGCGATGTTGCCGACTGCTATCTCGCTCATCGGACCGGAACCTGTGGGAGCGGCAGCAGCGGTAGTGCCGAACGGAACTGCCCGGGAGTTGCAGGCTGTTTGCCGTCCTGCCAGGGGTCCCGATAGGCGTCGACGGACCGTTGCATGTTGGAATCAAGTTGTTGCGCAATGCCTTCCGCGTCATCGACGACGACGGCCCTGATTTTCTCGATGCCGTAGCGCGGAACCCAGGCGTAGGTGCGTTCGAGCCATTTCGCGCTCTCGCGGTAGTACTGCAGGAAGCGGCCCGCCAGTGTCATGACCTCGTCGGCACTGTCGACGGTCGCCAAGAGATCTCCCTTGCGGATGTGTGCGCCCGCGGCACCGCCGACGTAGATCTCCCACTTGCCGCCGTCGATCGCGACGACGCCGAGGTCCTTGCACAGCGCTTCAGCACAATTGCGCGGGCAGCCGGTGACCGCGAGTTTCATCTTCGCAGGACCCGCTATGCCCTGATACCGCTCCTCGAGAGCAATGCCCAGCGCCGTCGAGTCGCCCACCCCGAATCGGCAGAAGTCGCTTCCCACACAGGTTTTCACCGTGCGGAAACTCTTGCCGTACGCATACCCCGACGGCATGTCGAGATCGGCCCACACGGCGGGCAGATCCTCCTTGCGCAGGCCGAGCAGGTCGATGCGCTGGCCTCCGGTCAGTTTGATGAGCGGAACGTCGTATTTCTCCGCGACGTCGGCGATCTTGCGCAACTGCTCGACGTTGGTCACGCCGCCTTTCATCTGCGGCACAACGGAAAACGTACCGTCGCGCTGAATATTCGCGTGGACACGGTCGTTGATGAAGCGTTCGGCGCGTTCGTCGATGAAGTCGGAACCCCACATCATCTCCAGCAGCGACGACAACCCCATCTTGGAGTTCGCATCCTCCTTGCCGTCCGGTGCGAGGGCGGCGAACACCGAACGCACCGAGTAGAGCTTGAGTTCGCGGATCAGCCGCATGAGTTCTGGCTTCTCGTACGGGATTGCGGGAACGTACCAGTTGGCCGACGGGTCTTCGGTGACCGCATCGCCTGCGGCCCATTCGACGACCTGCGCCACCAATCCCTTACACGAGCCGCAGCCCTTTCCCGCGCGGGTCGCGGCCATCACGCCTGCCACCGAGGTGGTGCCGCCTGCTACACACCCGACGATGGTCGCCTTGTCGACACCGTTGCAGTTGCACACCTGGGCATCGTCGGAGAGTTCCTCGACACCCGTTGCGGCGTCGGGTGTTCCGATGTCGAACATCAGCGAGATGCGTTCGTCGGGAAGTTCGGTTCCCTGATCGAAGGCCTGCATCAGGAATGAGACCTTGCTGACGTCGCCGACGAGGGTGGCACCGACGAGCTTGTTCTCCCGGATCACCACTGTCTTGTAGACACCGTGCCGGGGCTCGTAGAACTGCAGGTACTCGTCGTCGGCATGTTCGGGTGCCTTGACACCCATCTGGGCGACGTCGACGCCGGCGACCTTGAGTTTCGTCGAGGTCCGCGAACCATGATATGCGGCAGTCGAATTGGCTGCGGTGAGGTGATCGGCCAGGACTTTGGCCTGCTCCCACAGGGGTGCGACCAGTCCGTACACCTGGCCACGGTGCTGCGCGCATTCGCCGACCACGTAGATGTCGTCGTCGTCGATCGAGCGCATGT
The DNA here is from genome assembly GCF_002500165.1 of Gordonia sp. UBA7860. NCBI lineage: Bacteria > Bacillati > Actinomycetota > Actinomycetes > Mycobacteriales > Gordoniaceae > Gordonia > Gordonia sp. UBA7860. The sequence continues at coordinate 3,112 of NZ_DLSO01000003.1, forward strand.
GGTCGTCGACGACAATGGCGCGTTCGACGGTCAGTCCGGCACCGCGGGCCAGGCCCACGTTGGGTCGGATGCCGGTGGCCAGCACCAGCAGATCGCACTCCATCTGCTCGCCATCGGCGAATCCAATTCCGGTGATGGCATTCTCGTCATCGGCGAAGGCTGTGACGGTGCGTTTACCGGTGACCACGGTGACGCCTGTCGACTCGATCGCGCTGCGCAACACCGCGCCACCGGTTTCGTCGAGCTGGGCGTTCATCAGAATGGGGCCGGAGTGCACCACCGTCGACGCCACACCGCGGCCGTAGAGACCGTGTGCCGCTTCGAGTCCGAGTAGTCCGCCGCCGATGACCACCGCATGCTGGGCGTCGTCGGCGTGGGCGATGATCGCCGTGGTGTCGTCGAGGCTGCGAAAGCCGAATACGCCGCTCAGCTGCGTGGTGTCGTCGACCCACAGCCCTTCGATGGGCGGGAAGAAGGCACGGCTGCCGGTAGCGATGATCAGCTTGTCGTAAGCCACCCGCGAACCGTCATCGGCGAGCACGACTTTCGCGTACGGGTCGATGCGGACCACCCGCACCCCGGCCCGCAGATCGATTCCGTTGTCGCCGTACCAATCGACCGCGTTGAGGTAGATGTCGTCGGGCGCATCGGATCCGGCGAGCACGTGGGACAGCGCGATGCGGTTGTAGTTTCCATACGGTTCGTCACCGAAGACGGTGATGGCGAACTGATCTGCTCCGCCACGCGCCAGGATCTCCTCGATGGCGCGGGCGCCTGCCATGCCATTGCCCACCACCACCAGCGATTGCCGGTCCCCCGCAGTATCCTGCGCCATCAGAACTCCACCACGCCGAGGTCGATGACCACGGTGCCCGACGCGGAGGTGGGTGCGGCCAGCGCCAAGGATATCTCCGCGCCCTCCAGAAAATCCTCCACCAGCCGCAACGGCACGTGGGTACCGCCCTGGGCGGCAATCGGGAAGTAGCGCACCGGCTTCCCGTCATGCATCAGCGCGATCGTGATCATCTCGTCGCTGCTGTTGCCGCCACGGAAGTAGACCGCCTGCAGCGTCGAGCCATCGGGCACGGTCAGGGTGAGCGAGTCGTCGATGACCGCGAGGGTCTCGAATCCGGCTCCCTTGAACGCGAACAGGCCTTGCAGAAATCGCGGTGTGCTGCTGTCACTCATGAGGTCTCAGGGCACCTTTCAGTAGACGTCACGCACGTAACGTTTATCGGCGGCAAGGGCTTTCACATATGCCTCGGCGCTGGGGCCGGACAACTTACCGTGTTCGGCGACGACCCGGGTCAGCGCGTCGTCGACGTCGCGGGCCATCCGCAACCGGTCACCGCACACGTAGAAGTGCGCGCCGTCGGACAGCCATCGCCAGAGCTGTTCACCGTGCTCGATCATCCGGTCCTGCACATAGACTTTCGACTTCTGATCGCGGGAGAATGCGACGTCGAGCCGGTCCAACGACCCGTCGGCGAGCATCGTCTCGAGTTCGTCGCGGTAGTAGAAGTCGGTGGCCGCGTGTTGCTCACCGAAGAACAACCAGTTCGGCCCGCGATGACCCAGTAGCCGACGGTGATGCAGGAACCCGCGGAATGGTGCGATGCCGGTACCCGGGCCGACCATGATCATCGGGGCGTCGGGATCCTCGGGCGGCGAGAAGCCTGCGTTGCGCTGCACCCAGATTCGGATGTCATCGTCGGCGGCGTGGTCGGCGAGGTAGGTCGAGCAGACGCCATGACGCGGGACGCCGTGCAGGTTGTAGCGCACTGCCGACACGGTCAATTGGACCTCGTCGGGGCTCTCCAGCGGACTCGACGAGATCGAGTACTGCCGAGGCGTCATCGGTGTCAGCTTCGACAGCCAGTCAGTAGCCGAAGCACGCATCGGGAACGTGGTGAGCAGGTCGGCGATCTGCCTGCCCCACAGCCAGTCGTCGAGAGCGGACTTGTTCTCCGGCGCCAGCATCGACCGCAGATCCGCCGATGCTGCCCGGTCGCAGACGAATTCGAGGACACCGGGGCTGATCTTCGCGATCTCGAGGCGCTCACGCAGAGCGCTACCCAACGGCATGTCGTTCCCGCCGACGGTGACCACCGTGTCGGCGTCGAGCCCGGAGGTCTCCAGGAATGCTTCGACCAGTGGCGGACTATTGCGCGGCCACACCCCGAGCGCATCGCCGACATCGTAGGTCAGAGTGTTCTCGGGCAGCGCGAACCCGAACTGCCGCACATCCTTTGCTGATCCGTCGCCACTGAGGCGGGTGTTCCGAACCAGCGAGGTCACCAGCGGGTTCTTGCGACCGTAGGAGATCGGCGCGGCCGGCGCCGGCGGAGCTTCCGCAGGGGCGCTCGCCGACGGCAGTGCGGTGGCCAGTTCACCGGACACGGCGTCGAGCCAGCCCTGTGCTGTCGACTCGAAATCTGGTTCGCAGTCGACCCGGTCGAGCAGACGGGTGGCTCCCAGCTCGGCCAGCCGGTCGTCGAGTTTGCGCCCGAATCCGCAGAATTCGTCGTAGCTGGGATCGCCGAAGGCCAGTACCCCGTACCGCACGCCGCTCAGCGGTGGTACATCGTCGCCGGACAGTTGGTCCCAGAAGGATGTGGCGTTGTCCGGGGGATCGCCGTCTCCCGTGGTGGAGGTGACGATCAGTACCGTGCTCTCCGGGGTAAGGGACGCCAGGCCGGCCTCGTCGAGAGTTTTGGTGGCGGCCGAATAGCCCTGCGCGGCCAGTGATTGCGCGATCGTCGGCGCATAGTCCTCGACGGTACCGGTCTGCGATGCCCAGAGCACCTCGACGGTCGGCGCGGGAACCTGCTGCTCCGGCGCTGCTGTCAGCGGCCCGCCCGCGGTGGACGTCGATCGTGAGAATGCCCCGGCGAGAACACCATTCACCCAGGCGCGATTCTGTTCGGACAGCGGCGCCTCCGGCGGCAGCAGCGGTACGCCTGCGACCGACGCCTCGCTCTGCAGACCGGCCAGCACGCCTGCCACATAGGCTTGTTCGGTTGCCGACAACGCAGGCGGAGCGACACTTGAAAGCCCCAGTGTCACAGCAAGAGACGACGCCGGGACATCGGCACGGGCCGGCGCCGCTGGGGGTGTATCAGAGGTCGGGGCTGCGGCGACCTTCTCCAACGCCACGGCACTCACCTTGAACTCCGGTTGCAGCGACGCCGGGTCGACGGCGTCGTTGGTGACGGCGTTGATGGTCACGTCCGCACCGAACATGTCGCTCCAGTGAAACGGGGCGAAGCAGTTGCCGGGGCGTACGCGGTCGGTGAGGACTGCAGGCAGTACCGCAGCACCACGCCGAGAGCGGACGCGCACCGAATCCCCCTCGGCCACATCGAGAGCGGCCGCATCGTCGGGATGGATCTCGACGAACGGTGACGGGTTGAGTTTGTTGAGTTTGGCCACCCGCCCGGTCTTGGTCATGGTGTGCCACTGATGCGGAAGCCGGCCGGTGTTGAGGACAAGGGGGAACTCGTCGTCGGGCATCTCGGCGGGCGGCAGGCACGGGCGGGCGTGGAAGATCGCCCGCCCGCTCGGGGTGGGGAAGACGAATTCCGGAGTGGTGCCGTCGGCCCGCACCACCTTGGTCTGACTGCGGCCGTCGTTGAGATAGCGGATCGGGTGACGGTCGGCGTCGTCATCGGGCGGGCACGGCCACTGCAGCGGGGTCTCGCGGAGACGCGCATAGCTGGCACCGCGAATGTCCCACCCGGTCTTGGGATTCCAAAAACGCTTGATCTCCTCGAACACCTCTTCGGCCGATCCGAAGGAGAATCCTTCGCCGTATCCCATCTCGGTGGCGATCCGGCAGATCAGTTGCCAGTCGGGCAGCGCGTCGCCGGGCGGCGCGACGGCCGGCTGGAAGAGGGTGAGGTTGCGTTCGGAATTGATCATCACCCCGTCGGACTCGGTCCACAGGGTGGCGGGCAGCGCGACGTCGGCGTATGGCAGGGTCTCGTTCTCGGCGAACACATCCTGCACCACCACCAGCTCACAACGTTGCAATGCCTCGACGACCCGGGACCGATTGGACACGCTGGCAATGGGATTGGTGCAGATGATCCAGCAGGCTTTGATCTTGCCGTCGGCCATCTGGTCGAACATGTCGATGGTCCCGGTCCCGACCTCACTGCGCAGCGTGCCGCGTGGCACCTCCCAGGTGTCCTCGCAGAAATCGCGGTCGGCTTCGGAGATCACCGCCCGCTGGCCCGGCAAACCCGGCCCCATGTAACCCATTTCGCGTCCGCCCATCGCGTTGGGCTGTCCGGTGAGCGAGAACGGGCCACTGCCGAGGCGACAGATCGCGCCGGTGGCCAGGTGCAGATTGATCAGCGCGTTGGTGTGCCAGGTGCCGTGGATCGACTGGTTGAGCCCCATTGTCCAGCAACTCATCCAGTTCGTGGATTCGCCGATCCACGTTGCGGCCGTGCGAATGTCGTCCTCGGCGATGCCAGTGGTCGCGCTGACGACACCGGGTGTGTACTCGGAGACGAACTCCTTGGTCGCCTCGAAACCCTCGGTGTAGGTCTCGACGAAGTCGTGGTCGACGTTGTCAGCCTCGATCAACAGGTGCAGCAGACCGTTCAGCAATGCGAGGTCGGTGCCGGGTTTGACCTGCAGGTAGAGGTCGGCCTTGGCCGCGGTGGCGGTGCGTCGTGGATCGATGACGACCAGCTTCGCTCCGGCCTTGACCCGTTCCATCATGCGCAGGAACAGGATCGGATGACAGTCGGCCATGTTGGAGCCGATGACGAAGAACAGGTCGGCGTGTTCGAAGTCCTGATACGAGCCGGGTGGGCCGTCGGCGCCGAGGGACTGCTTGTAGCCGGTGCCTGCGCTTGCCATGCACAGTCGCGAGTTGGATTCGATGTTGATGCCGCGCAGATAGCCCTTGGTGAACTTGTTCGACAGGTACTGCGCCTCGGTCGACATCTGGCCCGACACGTACACCGCAACCGAATCCGGGCCGTGCTCGTCGGCTATCGCCCGCATCCGGCGTGCGGCAAAGGAGATCGCTTCGTCGATTCCGACCGACTCCCGGTCGGTGTCGCGGCTGGTCCGGATCGACGCCTTCTCCATCCGCCCCGGCGCGGCCAGCATGTCCGACGTGGTCGATCCCTTGGTGCACAACCGCCCGAAGTTCGTCGGATGGTCTTTACGTCCGGTGGTCTTGGTGACCAACGGAAGTCCTGCGCCGTCGGGCGTCGACACGTGCAGCACCATCCCGCACCCCACCCCGCAGTAAGCACAGAGCGAGTCGACGGTGGAGGTCGCGGGCATGACTCCATGGTTGGAGCCGATTGTTTCCGATGCCATGAATGCGCGTTACCGGTCGATCACATGGTTCTCACACGGGCCGGTCGCGACTGTGAGTCGCGCAGGCCCGCGAAGGTGAGCCGCGCGACGATCAGATCCGCCACCCGCGGGTCCGCGCCGATCGGTGCCGCAACGCCGTCGGCGCCGTACTTGCTCAAGCGGGAGTGAAACAACCCGGGCGCCAACAAGTATGCGGCGATGAAGACCCGACGCCGCCGTGACCTGCGCGTGGCCGACACCACGTCGGGGACGCGCGGTGTCGCGGTGGCGACATAGCCGACCGGCACGTCGTCGTCGATCAGCTCTCCGAGCTGACGAGCGGCGGTCTCGACGTCGGCCAACGCGAGCGAATCCGACGATCCGGCGGCGGCCATGACCACGGCGTCACCGTCGCGCCAGCCTGCGGCGCGCAGTCGCTCGAGCATCAGCACCGCGAGCATCGGGTCGGGGCCCATGTTGTCGCACAATGTGACCCGCTGATGGCCACTGGCCTCGATGTGCTCCGGGATGTCGCGTCGGACGTGGTATCCGGCGGCAAGAAAGGCAGGCACGATGATCGCCGGTCCCGGGGTCTGCGCGAGCAGTTCCGACGGTGACGGACCGAGAACATCGACGAAAGCCACGCGGGTCGTCCCCACGCGCTCCCCCACGAGTTCGGCGATGCGGCCGACGGTCGAGACTCCCGCAACCGAGCGGGTGCCGTGTGCCACGAGGATGGGTTGTGGGCGGGTGACAGCGGTGTGTTCAGGCTTCATCGGAATCGTTCTCGTCATATTCGAGGTCGACAGCCAAGCGGTATCCACGCTTGACCACCGTCTGGATCATTTTCGAATCACCCAGCGCCGAGCGCAGTCTGGTGACCGCCATCTCGACGGCGTGGGTGTCGGTGCCACCGCCGGGGAGTTCGTCGAGCATCGCCTTGCGCGAGATGACTTGTCCCGGAACGCGATGCAGCACCCGCAGTAGCGCCATGCTCGAACCCGTCACCGAGTGAAAGCAGCCGTCGACGACAACGCCCGACGCCCGAATGCTCAGGTCGTGCCCGGCGACGCGGAGCACACTCGCACGACGCGGCAGTTCCTCGGCGATCAGTCTGACGAGCGCACCGAGACGAAAGCGGGCGGGCTGCATCGTGGGAACCTGCAGCGCATGCAGGGGCCCCGCAGTCACATTGCCGACGCACATCGCGGGGACCGCGGTGCGCATGGCGTGCAGCAACGGTTCGAGTGCACCGGTGCGATGCGCCTGACCGAGCATCGACGCAACCGCCGGAGCGCTGGTGAACGTCACGGCGTCGAGGTCGCGGTTGATGACGGCGTCGATCATCCGAGCCATCGGGTCGGTGTCGTCCGGCGGAGTCCAGCGGTAGACCGGCACCGGGACGACCTCGGCACCTGCCTCACGCAGCACGTCGCACAGGTCGGGTAGCGGCTCCCAACTCGTCGTCGCGCCGTGGAGCTGTACGGCGACCCGCAGTCCCGCGACTCCCTCGTCGAGTAGCTCGCGAATGAGCTCGCTCGACGACTCGCTGGGTGGCGACCACTGCTCACGCAGGCCTGCCGCACGAATGGCGCCCTTGGCCTTGGGGCCTCTCGCGAGCAGCCGGACGCCGCCGAGTGTGTCCACCAGGTCGTCGGCGAGTCCCCACCCGTCAGCCGCCTCGACCCAACCGCGGAACCCGATTCCGGTGGTCGCCACCATGACGTCTGGCGGTTCTCTGAGGATCGATTCGGTGGCGCGCTCGAGCTCGTCGTCGTCGATGAGCGGGATGATGCGAATGGCGGGGGCATGGATGACCTCGGCGCCACGACGTGTGAGCAGAGCGGCGAACTCGTCGGCTCGCCGCGCCGCGGTGATGCCGATGGTGAAGCCGGTCAGGGTCTTGTCCGGAGTCGCCGCGACAGTGGGTGAGTCGGAAACAGTGGGTGAGTCGGAGGCCGAGTCGGAGGAGGGTGTCATCGGGTATCGCTGAACTGGGTATCGATGATCCCGATCTCGACCGTTCCGTCGACCACCCGCACCGGATACGTCTGCAGGGCCTGTGACGCATCGTCGAGGCACGCGCCGGTATCGAGCGAGAACACCTGCTTGAGCAGCGGCGATGCGACGGTGGGCTCGCCGTTCCTGTCGCCGATGAGCCCGCGCGACATCACGGCAGCACGACCGAAGGGGTCGATGTTGTCGACGACGCGCAGTGTGTCCTCACCATCGGACAGGCGGAACACCGCGACCTGCGTGCCGCCGACGAGCGCAGCGACACCACGGCCGACGGTCAACTGGTCAAGTGTGCACACCGGCACCCAGGTGCTTACGGCGTCGTCCAACGCGGTCATGATGCTGTCTCCTTGAATCGTGTGGGCGTGCCGAGTAGCACCGGGACCTTGCGGCCCGACGAGTCATCGAAGGCGATGGTCGGGTCGGGAGTCTCCGGGGCGTTGACAAAGGACACGAAGCGACGCAGTTTGTCCTCATCGTCGAGCACTGCGGCCCATTCATCGCGGTAGCCGTCAACGTGCCTGGCGACCGCATCCTCGAGGTCGGCTCCGATACCCAGGATGTCGTCGCAGACGATCTCCCGCAACCGATCGAGCCCTCCGTCGAAGCTCTCCTGCCACGGCGCGGTGCGCTGCAACCGGTCGGCGGTCCTGACGTAGAACATCAGGTAGCGGTCGATGTAGCGCACCAGCGTCTCGTCGTCGAGTCCGGACGCGAGAAGCTTTGCGTGCGCGGGACTCTGGCCGCCATTTCCGCCGACGTAGAGGTTCCAGCCATTCTCGGTCGCGATCACGCCGACGTCCTTGCCGCGTGCCTCAGCGCACTCGCGGGCACACCCCGACACGCCGAGCTTGATCTTGTGTGGTGAACGTAACCCGCGATAGCGATGTTCGAGGCGGACCGCCATAGCCACCGAGTCCTGCACACCGTAGCGACACCAGCTCGAACCGACGCAGCTCTTCACCGTCCGCAGGCTCTTGCCGTAGGCGTGGCCCGATTCCATCCCGGCGTCGACGAGTCGGCGCCAGATCTCGGGGAGTTGCTCGACGCGCGCACCGAACATGTCGATGCGCTGACCACCGGTGACCTTGGTGTAGAGGCCGAAATCCTTGGCGATCTGACCGATCGTGATCAGCTGATCCGCGGTCACCTCGCCACCGGGCATCCGCGGAACGACCGAGTAGGTGCCGTTCTTCTGCAGATTGGCCAGGAAGTGGTCGTTGGTGTCCTGCAGTGCGGCCTGCTCGCCGTCGAGGATGTGATCGCTCGACGTCGAAGCCAGGATCGACGCGACGGTCGGCTTGCAGATCTCGCAGCCACCGCCGGTCCCGAAGCGGGCGATCAACTCGGAGAAGGTGCGGATTCCGGTTGCCGCCACGATCGAGAACAGTTCGGCACGCGACTGTGTGAAGTGAGCACACAGCGCCTTAGACAACTCGACGCCGGAGTCGGCGAGGAGTCTGGTGATCGACGGCACGCAACCACCACACGTGGTGCCCGCAGACGTGCACCCCTTGATGTCGGCGACCGAGCACGCACCGTCGGCGATGGCCGAGCAGATCGCTCCCTTGGAAACGCCGTTGCACGAACAGATCTCGGCGTCGTCGGGCAGTGCCGACAATCCGATCCCGCCGCCTTCGCCTGCCGCCGGCGCGATCAGCGACGACGGATCGCCCGGAATCTCGCGCCCCACCATCGGTTTCAACATCGCGTAGGCGTCGGCATCACCGACGAGGATGCCGCCGAGCAGCGTCGACGCGTCGTCGGAGAGCACGAGCTTCTTGTACGTTCCCGCGACGGGATCGGAGTAGACGATCTCGAGTGCGTTCTCGGTGACACCCATCGCGTCGCCGAAGCTCGCGACGTCGACGCCGAGCAGTTTCAGCTTCGTCGACATGTCGGCGCCACCGAACGTCGTCTCGGCGGCACCGAGGATGCCGTCCGCCGCGATCTCGGCCATCGTGTAACCGGGAGCGACCAGGCCGTAGCAGCGACCCTCGACCGCGGCGACCTCACCGATCGCCCAGATCGACGAATCGCTTGTGCGACAGCCGGTATCGGTGATGATTCCGCCGCGTTCACCGACGTCGAGGCCCGCCTGCCGACCGAGCGCGTCCTGTGGTCGGACACCAGCGGAGAACACCACGAGCGCGGCGTCGAGGACGGTCCCGTCCGACAGGGTGACCGCCAGAGAACCGTCTTCGGCGTCGGCGATGGCCGTCGTCGACACCCCGGTGTGTACGTGCAGACCGAGGTCACCGACGAGCGATGCCAGCAACGCACCGCCGCCCTCGTCGACCTGCAGTGGCATCAGTCGGGGCGCGAATTCGACGATGTGCGGCGTCATTCCGAGCAACCGGAGTGCGTTGGCTGCCTCGAGTCCGAGCAGGCCTCCGCCGACAACGACACCCGGCGCGCCCGAGCCCGCGGACTCAGCGGTCGCGCGGATCGAGTCGAGATCGGCGAGGGTGCGGTAGGTGAAGCTGCGCGGATTGTCCTTACCCTCGACCGGCGGCACGAACGGATACGATCCGGTGGCGAGAACCACTGTGTCGTAATCGATCTCATTGCCCGCCGAAGTGGTGATCCGACGCTGTTCGCGGTCGATGGTGGTGGCGGACTCGCCGAGCCGGAGCTCGACGAGATCGTCTCCGGCGTAGGTGTTGTCGGGCAGCGACATCGACGCTGGGTCCCACGATCCGACGTAGCTCGACAGCCCGACCCGGTCATAGGCGGCGACCGGTTCTTCGCTCAACACGATCACCCGGTACTGGTTCGCGGTGTCGCGTTCGCGGAGTTCCTGTACAAATCGGTGGCCGACCATGCCGTGACCGACGACCACACAGGTGCGCGTGTCCATCGTTGGCGCCGAATCCATTTCGGGGGTCACTTCGCGGGTTCCGCTGCCGGGATGGTGGCCGCGGGAGCGTCGTCGACGACCGTCGGATCGACCGCGATGTCGGTGGTCTCGCGCTCCTCGAGCACGATCTCGCGTCGAGCGTAGAAGACCCAGGTGATGATCGCGGCGATCACATAGAAGCCGAGGAACACCCAGAAGGCGACCGTCGCAGACTGATTGGCCTTGTAGCTCGAACGCAGCACCAGGTTGATGCCGACGCCGCCGAGCGCACCGACCGCACCCGCGATACCGATGAGCGCACCGGACATCTTGCGCGACCAGACCACACGGCCCATCGTGTCGAGGCCGGTGAGGTTACGAGCCTTGTGTTCGAAGACGGTCGGAATGATCTTGTAGACCGAACCATTGGCGATTCCCGAGATCAGGAACAGCAGGATGAAGCCGATGATGAAGCCGATCAGCTGAGCGGTACCGATCTTGTGATGCGCGTGTGCGTCGGCAGCCATTCCGGAGATCACCAGCACCGACGCCGACGCGATCATCGCGAGGAAGCACACGAAGGTGATGCGGCCACCACCGAAGCGATCGGCGAGCTTGCCACCGTAGGGACGCGCGATGGAACCGAGAAGCGGTCCGATCCAGGCGATCTGGGCTGCAGCGAGTGCGGCATTGCCGACGCCCGACGACTTGAAGCTGATCTGCAGGACCTGCGAGAAGGCAAAGCTGAAGCCGATGAACGAGCCGAACGTGCCGATGTAGAGCAACGAGATCAACCAGGTGTCGCGGTACTTCAGGCAATCGACCATGGAGCGGTAGCTCGACGTCTGGTGGTCGAGGTTGTCCATGTAGATCGCGGCACCGATGGCGGCGAATGCGAGGGCGACGAGGTAGATGGCGCACACGATCTCCGGCTTGTCGGACGCCAACCAGATGACCAAGAGCCCGATCAACTGGATCACCGGGACACCGATGTTGCCGCCGCCTGCGTTGAGTCCCAGTGCCCAGCCCTTGAGGCGGTGCGGGAAGAACGCGTTGATGTTGGTCATCGACGACGCGAAGTTGCCGCCGCCGAGGCCGGTGAGCGCTGCGGCAAAGAGGAACCAACCGAACCCGAACTTGCCCGGATTCAGCATCAGTATCAACACCAGGGTGGTCGGGATCAGCAGGACCACCGCGGAGAAGATGGCCCAGTTACGGCCACCGAACTTGGCGGTCGCCGTGGTGTAGGGAATACGGAGGCAAGCACCGACGAGAGTGGCCGTTGCCGTGATGGCGAACTTCTGGTCGAGGCTGATGCCGTACGCCGGCGACATGAACAGCACCATCACCGAGAACAGCGACCAGATCGAGAAGCCGATGTGCTCACAGATGATCGACCAGACCAGGTTGCGCTTGGCGATCTGCGCGCCGCCGGCGTCCCAGGCCTGCCGGTCTTCCGGGTCCCATCCGGTGATGTGGTGTTTACGGGTGTACGCATAACTCATGGGGGTGCCGCTTCCTGCGATGGGGCTGAGGTGTCGCGACAATCGGCGGCGCGACGTGATGTGTCTACGACCCTAGGAAGCGCCTGTTGCAGGAAGTTTTCTGCGCGTGACCCCGCCGTCACAGTCTGCTCACCTTTCGACGCGGCGGGATGTGAGAACTCTGCGGGATGCGAAGTCGAGCGCAGCGTCGACAGCCGGGCTGTCCGCCCGGCGCCGTAGCGCGACCCTACTTCTTCGGTGCGGGCTTCGCAGCCGGTGCAGGCTTGGCGTTGAGATCGGCCTCGATCATCGGCCAGGTGTCGTGGAGGTCCTGTTCCCAGTAGGCCCAGGAGTGCGTCCCGCCCGATCGGGTCAGAACCTTGTTGGGAACGTGGAGCTGCTTCATGCGCGCAACCATCTGCTGGGTGCAGTTGTTGACTGCCGCCTCGATGACCCCTCCGAGCAGCACCTGGTTCGCGAGAGTGACCGGGTCGCCGTTGATCAGCGGCGAGTCGAGCCGATCGTATTGGCCGGGCAATCCCGTGCCGCTTGTCATGTACACCTTGGTGCCGCGCAGCTTGGCCGCGTTCAGGTAGGGGTCGTTCGCTTGCCACCCCGGGCCACCCGGGACGCCCCACATGTTCACGATGTTTCCGCGTCCGCGATCACCCACGACCATCCGAATGTATTGCAGCCCAAGCGGATCGCTGGTTCGCGCACACCCGCTGTAGGCCGCGACAGCCTTGTAGAGCTTGGGCTCCGCGATCGCGAGGTTGAGCACCGACGTGCCGGCCATCGAGATGCCGGCTATCGCGTTGGCCTTGGTGGTCTTGAACTCCTTGTCGATCAGCGGCGGAAGTTCTTTGGTCAGGAATGTCTGCCACTTGTTGCGGCCGAGGACCGGATCATCGCGCTGCCAGTCGGTGTAATACGAGAATGCACCGCCGATCGGGGTGACCACGTTGACGTTCTTGTCGGAGAAGAACTGTGCATACGACGTCTTGGCGGCCCAGGTTGCCGAATCCTCGCCTCCGCCTGCGCCATTGAGCAGGTAGAGGGTGGGTACCGGCTTACTGGTGTCCTTCGGATGCAGCACCGTGACCGGGATCGCCTTGTTCATCGACGCCGAGTAGACGATCAGCGTCGACTGCAGCGGCGTGTCATGCACGACGGTCTGGATGCTCGACGGGGGCGGAACAGGCGTCGGGTCGGCTGCGGCAACGCCGCTCATCGTGGCGGCGCCGACGATCACAGCCGCGAGCGCGGTCAGAGCCGTCGCACACCGAACTCCACGAAGACGCACCATTAGCCCCTTTAGTCACATCAATAACAACAGCCTCAAATGTTACTGCCGCGCGCCGAGCGTCGCCAAATGCTCAGTGGCGTCGTTAGGCAGTTGTGACCACGGCATACGCCGCGCGCGCCGCTCTCAAGGCACAGAAGGTGGTGACAACTTCCCGCAAACTCTATAGACTATTTTTAATAGACACCGATCGAAGGAGTTCCCATGGCCAGCACGCTGAGCGTCGAAGAAGAAGCCATCATCAAGACCGTTCGCGACTTCGTCGACAAGCAGGTACGCCCGGTGGTGCGGGAGTTGGAGCACTCGAACACCTACCCCGAAGACCTCATAGAGCAGATGAAGGAGATGGGCATCTACGGGCTCGCCATCCCCGAGCCGTACGGCTTCGCACAGGTCTCCATGCCCTGCTACGCGCGGGTGACCGAAGAACTCGCACGCGGCTGGATGAGTCTCGCGGGGGCGATGGGCGGGCACACCGTCGTCGCCAAGCTGCTGCTGACCTTCGGCACCGAGGAGCAGAAGGAGAAGTATCTGCCGCGTATGGCAACCGGCGAGATCCGCGCGACCATGGCGCTGACCGAACCGGGCGGTGGCTCCGACCTGCAGGCCATGCGCACCAGCGCCATCCGTGAGGGCGACGAGTACGTGATCAATGGCTCCAAGACGTGGATCTCCAACGCCCGCAAGTCCGATCTGGTCGCACTGCTCTGCAAGACCGACCCCAAGGCCCAACCCGCGCACACCGGTGTCTCGATCCTCCTCGTCGAGAAGGTGCCAGGTTTCGAGGTCTCCAAGGACCTGCCCAAACTCGGCTACAAGGGCGTCGAGAGCTGCGAACTGAACTTCACCGACGCGCGCGTGCCCGCCGACGCCGTGCTCGGCGGCACAGAAGGCAAGGGCTTCGCCCAGATGATGAAGGGCCTCGAGGTCGGCCGCATCCAGGTCGCCGCGCGAGCCACCGGCGTCGCACGAGCCGCCTTCGACGACGCGCTGAGCTACGCGCAAGATCGCGAAAGCTTCGGGGTACCGATCTGGAAGCACCAGGCCGTCGGCAACATGCTCGCCATGATGGGCACCAAGCTCGCCGCGGCCCGCAGCCTGCTGTTCGATGCCGCCGACCGCGTCGGCACCGGACAACGCGCCGACATGGAGGCAGGCATGGCCAAGCTCTTCTGCTCGGAGACCGCGATGGAGATCGCACTCGACGCGGTTCGCATCCACGGCGGCTACGGCTACTCCACCGAATACGACGTCGAACGGTACTTCCGCGACGCACCGCTGATGATCGTCGGCGAGGGCACCAACGAGATCCAGCAGAACGTCATCGCCAAGCAGCTCGTGAAGCGCGGCGGACTCGACATCTGATCACCACACCCGAATATCACCGCGGAGGTGAGAGCATGCTCCCCCTGTCCGGAGTGACGGTCCTGTCGCTCGAACACGCTGTCGCAGCACCGTTTGCGACTCGACAGCTCGCCGATCTCGGCGCGCGTGTGATCAAGGTGGAACGTCCGGGCACCGGCGACTTCGCCCGCGCCTATGACGAATCCGTCGACGGTCTCGCCAGCTACTTCGTCTGGCTCAACCGCTCCAAGGAGTCCATCGCACTCGACGTGAAATCCGAGTCGGGCGCAAAGATGTTGCACGAGTTGGCCGATCGCGCTGACGTGATCATCCAGAACCTCGGGCCGGGTGCGGCGGAGCGGCTCGGCCTCGGCGCCGACGCGGTGCGGGCGCGCGATCCACGCAAGATCGTGCTCTCGATCACCGGTTGGGGCAGCACCGGTCCGTGGGCTGATCGCAAGGCGTATGACCTTCTGGTGCAATGTGAAACGGGCCTGGTATCGATGACCGGGACTCCCGACGACGTCGCCAAGGTCGGTGTCTCCATCGCCGACATCGCCGCCGGGATGTACGGATTCTCCGGAGTGCTCGCGGCGCTCTATCAGCGCCAGATCACCGGCGAGGGCGCCACCCTTGAGGTCTCGCTGTTCGAGGCACTGAGTGAGTGGATGGGCCAGCCGGCACACTTCACGCAGGGCGCGGGTCGCCAACCGGGACGCTTCGGCGCGGCGCACGCCACCATCTCGCCGTACGGCCCATACGCCGCCGCGGACGGACACATCTTCCTCCTCGCCATCCAGAACGAACCGGAGTGGCAACGACTGTGCGAGAACGTCTTCGACGACGCCGCTCTCGCCGATGACCCGCGGTTCGCGTCGAACACGCTGCGGGTGGCTAACCGTGACGCCGTCGACGCCGCGGTGACCGAGCACTTCGGTCGCATGACGACCGACCAACTCACTGCGCGGCTCCAGCAGGCGAAGATCGCCTTCGGCGGAGTCAACACCGTCTCGGAGTTCCTCGACCATCCGGTGCTGGCGGGCCGTGACCGCTGGCGCAGCGTCGACACCGAGCGCGGACCGATACGAGCTCTGTTGCCGCCCATCGGATTCGGCGACGAAGCGCGGATGGACCCGGTTCCGGCACTCGGAGCCGACAGCATCACGATCGCCCGCGAGGTGGGCGCGACCGACGACGACATCGACGCGCTCCTCTCGTCGGGAGTGCTCGATACACCCACACAGAAGACCGGAACCGCACAGGGGGGCACCTCGTGACCGACACCGCGACCACCACGTTGAGCAGTTACGTCGAGAACTGGACGCCGCAGCCCGTCGTCGAGACCGACGGCCTCGATCCCGCTCAGGCGTCACGCTTGGCAGCGACCCTCGATCTGGACGACACCTTCAGCGCGGGTTCACCACTCCCGATGACCTGGCAGTGGATCTACTTCTCCGAGTGGCCCCACACCGGTGAACTCGGCCCCGACGGCCATCCGACGGACGGCCACTTCCTGCCACCGATCCCCGACCGACGTCGCATGTTCGCCGGGTCATCGATCCGCATCTCCGAGCCACTCCGCCTCGGTACACCCACACAGAAACGAACAAGTTTGCACGCGGTCACCGACAAGCACGGCCGCACAGGCGACATGCTGTTCGTCACCGTGCGGTCGGAGTACCTCCAGGAGGATCGGACAGCACTCGTCGAGGATCAGGACCTGGTGTACCGCAGCGACTCCGGCTCGTCCCGCCCGTTTGAGCGCGAGGTCTGCAAGCTCGGTCCGACGGACGCGGCGTGGAGCGCGGAGCCGACGCCCATCGCTCCCCTGCTGTTCCGCTACTCGGCGCTCACGTCGAACGCACACCGCATCCACTACGACCAGCCGTACGTGACGCAGGTCGAAGGCTATCCCGATCTCGTGGTTCACGGCCCGCTTCTCGCGACCTATCTGGCCGAGCTGGTGCGGGAGAGGTCGGGACAGTCGTTGCGCAGCTTCGACTTCCGACTCCGCAAGCCCCTGTTCCTCGGCGACGCCTTCCGACTCGAGGGTCGACCCTCGGGCAACGATGGTGACATCGAGCTCCAGATCATCAGTGGTGCCGACACGGTGCACGTCACCGGGCGAGGTGCGCTGCGATGAACGTCGATCTACTCCGTGCCGCCCGGACATTTCTGTTCGTTCCGGGAAACCGCCCCGATCGCTTCGCGAAAGCCGAGGCGGCGGGCGCCGATGTCGTCGTGATCGATCTCGAGGATGCGGTCGCTCCCGACGACAAGGATGCCGCGAGATCCGATGTCGCCCAGTGGTTGTCGTCCGGGCACGCCGCTGTCGTCAGGATCAACGGCGCAGACACGCAGTGGTTCGACGGCGACATCGCCATGCTCGTCGCAGTGGGCATCAACGACGCAGCCGGGGCAGCGGCAGCAGGGGCAGGGGTAGGGGCAGGGGCAGGGGCCATGCTCGCCAAAGCCGAAGCGTCGGAGATCGTTTCGAGGGTCGCCGCGGCGTCGAACGCACCTGTCATCCCGCTCATCGAGACCGCGGTCGGCGTGCTCAACGCGCCCGGTATCGCCGCGACACCCGGTGTCGCACGGATCGCGTTCGGCGCCATCGACTTCGCGGCCGAACTCGGCGTCGACCCCGATGACCGCGAGGCCCTGCTCCACGCACGGTCGACGCTGGTGCTGGCGTCGGCCGCGGCACGGGTCGCATCGCCCGTCGACGGTGTGACGACGGCGCTACGCGACGCCGAGAAGCTCACCGACGACGTCGGATACGCCGCACGAATCGGTTTGCGCGGCAAGCTCTGCATTCATCCGAGCCAAGTCGCTGCGGTGCACGACCGACTCGCACCGACCGACGATCAGCTCGCGTGGGCACGGCGGATCGTCGACGCCACGCGTGCCGACGGATCGGCTGTCGCGGTCGACGGTCACATGGTCGATCCCCCCGTCGTCGCACGCGCGCAGCAGATCCTCGCCGCGGTCCGGTCATGACCAGCGGTGCTGTCAGAATGGTGCCCGTGCAGGAGTATCACGAAACCACCCATGCGTCAGACGGCACCCGCCTGGCCGTACAGGTACGCGGGAGCGGACCGGTGTTGCTCCTCCTACCCGGTCAGTCCAACAACCATCACTGGTGGGACCGCACCCGCAACGACTTCGCACGCCACCGCACCACTGTCACCTTCGACTATCGCGGCACCGGCGCAAGCGATTCCCCCGACGGCGACTACAGCACGCAATTGTTCGCGCGGGATGCGCTCTCGGTGCTCGATGCGTTGTCGATCGGCAGATTCGACATCTACGGCACATCCATGGGTGGGCGCACCGCGCAGTGGATCGCCATCTCCGCACCGCACCGCGTCCGCAGACTCGTCCTCGGCTGCACCACTCCCGGGGGAAGCCATGCGCGAGAACGTGATCCGGAGGTCCGTCGCGCACTGGCGGGTCCGGATGCCACGCAGGTCATGACCGACCTGATGTACACGCCCGAATGGCAGGCGACCAACCCCGGGCCGTACACGGTTCTCGGTGACCCGACGATGACACCGCGTGCACGACGACAACACCTGCGGGCCAGCGACTCTCACGATGCGTGGGACCACCTGCCGGAGATCGCCGCGCCAACCTTCATCCTCCACGGCTCCGACGACAGATTCGCACCGGTCGTCAACGCCGAGATACTGGCGTCGGCCATACCCGACGCCAGGACACACGTCTTCGACGGCGCCCGGCACGCGTACTTCGACGAGTGTCGTGCAGATGCCAGTCCGCTGGTGATGGATTTCCTCGACGACTAGCGGACTAGTCGTCGACACGAAGGCGTTCGGCGAGTTCGACGAGAGCGTCTGTCGCCGAGAACAATTCAGACCTTCGACGCTCCGACATTGCGTCGATTCCCACTGCGAGCATGTGGACGTGTTCGCGCACCCGCTCCTGCATGTAGGCGGCACCCGAGTCGGTGATCGCGATGAGCGATGCCCGTCCGTCGGCTGGATCGGGACGACGCTCGACCATCCCCGACCGTTCGAGCGAGCCGATGAGTGCGGTCATGGCGGGCTGGTTGACACCCTCGAGCGCGGCGAGGCTCGTTGCGCGCCGCGGCCCCCAGCGCCACAAACTGAACAGCGTCGACGACCCGCCGATGCTCAGCTCTCTGGTTCTGCGTTCGAGCGTGTCGGTCAACAGGTCGAACAGTCGGGTCGCGACCTCAACACTCGTCTCGTCCTGGCCCGCCATGCCCTCATCGTAGGCGGATTGCACAGAATCCGTAAGTCGTTGCCCGGTCCCTCGTCAGCCCGACGACTTCCTCAGCCCGATGTTTTCCTCAGCCCGATGCCTCACTCAGCGCCGCGCGGCGAGGAGGTGTCCCGCATTCCTGATGTGGTCGATCATCGCCACCCGTGCGGCCTCGCCGTCGCGAGCACGCAACCCCGCGATGATCGCCCGATGGTCGGCGGCCGACGCCTGCGGCCACCCGTCGACCGAGGCGAAGAACCGGCGCGGGGCGTAGTTGAGCGATCCCTTGATCATCCATGACAGCTTTGCGGAGTCGGCAGCCGAATAGATCAACCGGTGGAATTCATGGTTGAGCCGTTCCACCTCGTCGTAATCGGCTGTGTCAGCGGCATGTTCGAGATCGGCCTGAATGTTCTCGAGGGCGTCGAGATCGTCGTCGGACATCCGCGATGTCGCGCGCGCAGCCAATTCGCCCGCGAGAAGCGATTGCCCGACGAACACGTCCTCGATGTCGTTGGCGCTCAATGGCGCAACCATGAAACCGCGGCGCGGTTCGACGCGCAGCAGGCCTTCACTCTGCAGGGTGAGTAGTCCCTCACGCATCGGCGTCGCGGAGATGTCGAGTTCGGCTGCCATCGTCTCGGGGCGGATGAACTGTCCGGGCTCGAGTTGACCTGAGACGATCAGCTCGCGCACATGCTCGGCCGCCTCGTCG
Organism: Gordonia sp. UBA7860; assembly: GCF_002500165.1. Lineage (NCBI taxonomy): Bacteria > Bacillati > Actinomycetota > Actinomycetes > Mycobacteriales > Gordoniaceae > Gordonia > Gordonia sp. UBA7860. Next base: position 22,380 of record NZ_DLSO01000003.1, read on the forward strand.
GACAGCCGAGGTCGTCGTCTCCGGGGACGTGCGGGGACCTCGGCACTCATGTCGAACAATATAGTCTATTGAGTTGGGCGCGGCGGTAACGTCGGTGGCGTGCGTCTGACAACACTTCTCGCAACGGGTCTTGGTACCGCCGCAGCGGCAGCCGTCGGCAGCTTCGCATCTCGCTCGGCGCTGCAGTCGTGGTATCCGAAACTGAACAAGCCATCGTACGTGCCACCCGATCTCGCGTTCCCGATCGTGTGGACGGCACTCTATGCCGATATAGCGGTGACATCGGCAATCAGCATCGACGATCTGAGTGAGCACGACGCCGCCGAGGCGAAGAAATACATCGCAGCGCTCGGCACCAATCTGGTGCTCAACGCAGGCTGGAGCTGGCTGTTCTTCGGCGCGCACCGTCTCGGCGCGTCGGCGATCACCGCGTTGGCGCTGACGGCGAGCAGCGCCGACCTCGCGCGGCGCTCGGCCAAGGTCTCACCCGCAGCAGGCGCCGCGCTTGCGCCGTATCCGCTGTGGTGCGGCTTCGCGACGAAGTTGTCGACGGACGTCTGGCGGCTCAATCGCGCGCAGCGTTGACAGCCCCGACGTCGCCGCTACCCGCGCAGTCGACCGGGGTCTTCGCGTCACTGTCGGTACACAACTACCGCCTGTACTTCGGCGGCCAGGCCGTCTCGCTGGTCGGGACGTGGATGCAGGCCACGGCGCAGGCGTGGTTGGTGCTCACGCTCAGCGGGTCGTCGTCGATTCTCGGTCTGATCGTCGCGCTGCAGGCGTTGCCGATCCTGATCATCGGGCCGTACGCGGGGGTCGTCGCCGACCGCGTCGACCGGCGTCTGCTCATGATCTTTCTGCAGTCGATCATGGGTGTCCTCGCGCTGGTGCTGGCCATCCTCACGCTCGGCGGCTGGATCGCGGTGTGGCAGATCGCGATCCTCGCGCTACTTCTCGGACTCAACAACGCATTCGAGAATCCGGCGCGGCAGGCGTTCATCCACCAGATCGTCGGCGAATCGCTGATCCGCAATGCGGTCACCCTCAACTCCGTCATGGTGAACGCCGCGCGAGCGATCGGGCCTGCGGTGGCAGGCGTGATCCTGGCCGCCGTGGGTGCCGGATGGTGCTTCGTCATCAACGCGACGAGTTTCGTCGCGGTGGTGGTCTCGCTACTGGCGATGCGGACCACCGAGATCTCCCACGAGATCCCCGTCCCCCGCGCCAAGGGACAGCTCCGCGAGGGACTGCGTTACGTCCGCAGCAAACCCATCCTGTGGGTTCCGCTGGTCATGATGGCGCTCGTCGGCACACTCGCGTATGAGTTTCAGGTGTCGCTTCCCGTTGCCGCCCGCGACGTCTTCGACGGCGGACCGCAGGCCTTCGGGTTCATGACCTCGTCGATGGGAGTCGGCGCGGTCGTCGGCGGTCTCATCGTCGCCGCACGCGGCACCACCGGCCTGCGCACGCTGATCGTGACCGCAACCGGGTTCGGCATCACGATTGCGGTGACTGCGGCAGCGCCCAGCCTGTGGCTGGCGATCGTCGCGCTGTTCTTCGTCGGCTGGCTCAGCGTGTCATTCATGTCGACAGGCAATGCGACGCTCCAGCTCAACTCACGCCCGCAGATGCGGGGTCGGGTGATGGCACTGTGGTCCGTCGCCTTCATGGGTTCGACGCCGATCGGCGGACCGTTGATCGGCGCGATCACCCAGGTGGCCGGGGCGCGCACCGGACTCGCGGTCGGCGCGGCGTCGTGCTTCGTGGCCGCAGCGATCGGTCTCGTGGTGTGGCGGCGAACTCGCTGACCTGCAATTACCCGATTCGACGCAAATCGGACGTCGATTAGGTTCGACAGCGATCGCACAGGAAGAATCACAGGGTGCAGGAGTACCGTTCCTCGGTGCAACGCACCATTTAGGGCGACTCAGGATCTACGGGCGCCGGGTTAACGGAGGGTGAGCAATCGTAAGCCAGCAGACCACGCCGCGACTGCCAGAACCCGAAGGCACCTCCGAAAGCGGCAAAGCAGACACGCCGTCGCTGACCGAAAAACAGTCGCCGACCGAGAAGCCGTCGCTAACCGAGAAGCCGCGGCGCGACAAGCATCTCTATCAGATCGACCTGGTCCGGCTTGTGACGTTCGGAGGCGTGATCCTCGATCACGTCATGATCGGCATCACCGCTGCGACAAGCGTTGCCGCGGGCTCCGTCGAGCTCTTTCTTCGTTACACCCGCTACGGCTTCTTCGCGCTGACCGGCTTCGTGCTGACCTATCAGTACCGCCACCGCAGTCTCGAGCCGATCAGCTTCTGGCGCCGTCGATTCAAGCTCATCGGGCTGCCCTTCGTGACGTGGACACTGTTCTACTGGCTGTACGGGCGATACCGCATCGGCGGCTTGGAGACGTTGAAAGGTATTGTCGCCGACCAACATTCGATGGCGACCGCCGCCAAGAGCATCGGCTACGACCTCATCACCGGCAACGCCATGTATCACCTGTACTTCTTGTCGGTGAGCATGCAGATCTACCTGTTCTTCCCGCTCATTCTCGCGATCCTCAAGCGCACGTGGGGTTTTCACCGTTACCAGTTGATCGTGAGCTTCGCGATCCAGGTGACGTTGATGTACCTCATGGTCCGTCCACCGCTCGACATCTTTGCCGACGGCGTCGGCGGCGTGATCTGGACACACCTGGTCATCACGATTTTCCCGTATCAGTTCTTCATCCTCGCGGGATGTGTCGCGGCCATGCACTACGAGGCGTTCCAGGCATTCGTGATCCGT
>NZ_DLSO01000003.1:25181-69863 GCF_002500165.1 Gordonia sp. UBA7860
CGCTGGGCACTTCTCGCGGCGTGTGTCGCGACCATCGGCGCCACGCTGGCGTACTACCTGCACATCACGTCGACCGGCACGAGCGTCGCGCGCGCCACTAACGTGTTCCTGCCGCACAACGTCTACGCATTCATCGCGATCATCATGATGTTGTACTGCCTGGGCACCATCTGGCAGCGGCGTCGAACACCGGGGTCGGTCCCCGACAAGATCCTCCGCACGGCGTCGGACAGATCGTTCGGTATCTACCTCGCGCATCCCCTCGCGCTGAGCGCACTGCTGCCCACCATCGCACCGGCGTCGTGGCCCGGTGTTCCGCGCGTGGTCTTTGCCTACGCTGCCACCGTTGCGGCAACCATCTTCGTGGTCGAGGTGCTTCGACGCAGCCCCATCAGTCTGATCACCACCGGTCGTAATCGCCTCGATTGGCGATCGCAGAATGTCGGCCGATCGCTGGCCGTCGCGGCGGTGGCGATCGTCGGCGGAGTGATCGCCTCAGAGGTGTTCAACGTCTGGGCCGGCTACCTCTTCGCCGCGATCGGAGCGCTGCTCGCCCTCTCGGAGTTGATCGTCGCGTGGCATCAGTGGCGCGACCGCGACGACGAGTTCACCGAACAGCCGGTCTGAAAAAACCAGCGTGCACGAAAAAGCCCCGACGACATCGTCGGGGCTTTTTTACCGGTGTCTGATGTAGATCAGAGAGCGGTCACGTTGGTGGCCTGAAGTCCTTTGGCGCCCTGTTCGACGTCGAACTCGACGCGCTGCTGCTCCTCGAGGCTGCGGAAGCCGCTGCCCGTGATGGCGGAGTAGTGAACGAACACGTCCTGGCTCTGGTCATCGGGAGCAATGAAGCCGAAGCCCTTCTCGCCGTTGAACCATTTGACGGTGCCCTGAGTCATGCAATTTCTCTTCCTGTTTTGCTGAGCCGTCAGTTCGACGACCCGACTTCTAGTGTGTCACACATTGGGGCCTGTCCACGATCCGATGTCCACAAGGACACGAATCCCTCCAAGCGAATGACATTCCGCCGGGTGAATCGGCACATCACACCGAGACCGATAGGGCGTTGATCGTGACCGTCTGCGACGCAACGCCGCCGTGGCCGTCGTCGACCGTGATGACGAAGCTGTCGGGGGTGCTCGCGCCCGGAACGCCGGGTGCGTAGGTCCACGCGCCAGTCATCGGATCGATGACCACCGCGCCGTGGGCCGGCTGGCCACTGACCGAATAGGCCAGTGTGTCTCCGTCAGCGTCCGAGCCGCGCGCTGTTCCGGTCACGACGCCCGTCGGGATCACACTCACGGTGTCATCGGAGTTGGCGGTGTACAGACGCGTGCCGTCCGGGGTGAGCGCGACGTCGTACGGCTTCGCGCTCACCGCGTACGTCCCGAGGACCTGCTTGTAGGTCGGGCTCTGCGGATCGACGTCGATGGCAACGACGTCGTCGAGGGTGGTCGCATACAACGTGTTGCCGTCGGGGCTCATCGTCAGGCCGCCGGGCTCACCTGGAACGGCGATACTCGCAACGACGGCGCCCTTGGTGGGACTCGCCGGATCGAGGTCGATCACGTTCACCACCTTGTTCGCAAGCGTCTCGCCGACGTAGGCATATTTGCCGTCGGAGTTCACCGTGCCACCGAAGCGATCGCCGCCTGCCCTCCCCACCACAACACAGCACCGATCCCCGCACCCGCCACCGCCGCCGTTACCCTGCGAGTCGAACCGCTAGATCTCGTCTGGGTCATCGTGTTGCCAGACGATTCCAACTACTGCGAACACTGGAAAGCCCCATCATTTGGGGACACAATTGCCGTATCGGAGGCGGCTATTTCGGCGGATTCCGACGCGGCATAGGAAGCCAGCCGTCCTCGACAGCTCTTTTGTAGAGGTCCGTCTTCGTCGGAGCGTCGCGATGTACCTCGCGGTATTTGCTACGAATGCGCTCGATGTATTTGTTGACAGTGTCCGGAGAGAGCCCCATGACACGAGCGACGTGAGCCCCGGAGCCGCCCGATGCGTACAGTTCCAACACTTCTCTCAGTCGCGTGGGAAGGTCGACGAATTGCGGGTCCGAGTCGAGCGCCGCAGCCCAATCCATCGATACGACGGTAGACCCCGACGCTGCCGTACGGACAGCCGCGCACACCTCGGTCTTCGTTGCGTTCTTGCGGACGACGCCGAGAGTCCCTGCACCAGCCGCATCCCGGACCAGATACGGTTCGTCTCCCGAGGTGTAGACGAGTGTCGATACCCCCGCTTCCGACAGCTCGGCGATATTGCCCGCGGGCGTCGACCCGTCACCGAGCCTGAGATCGAGGACGACCAGGTCGAGTGGAAGGCCCATGTCAGGAGAGTCGGATGTGAGCTGAGCCAGGAGGTCTCCGACGGTGTGCGCGCCGACCACCAAGCGCAGGTCATCGGTGTCCGCGAAGAAGCCCCGTAGGCCTTCGATCACCGAATCGTGATCGTCGATGACGCCAATTCGCCGCAACACGATGCGGCTCTCGGATTCTTCCGAATTCACCATGGGATAGTCCTTCTTCCAGAAAGTGGTCGGAATACTCTCTCTACAAGACAGCATGAGCGCTGAGGGGAATAATGCGGGCGGTGAACGCGCGGCGATTCCCCCGACCATATCGGTCGGTGTCCGAGTCCCGTCGGATTGATGCGGGGCGGCTGCCGAAGAATGCTGCGCTCCGATCGCCTACCCCGGAGTCCGCTGTCTCTCGAACAGCCGTCTCTCGAACCCTCCGCTACTACGGGTTGTTTGCGGGTGCGGCCTACTGCGTGTTCATTCCGTTCCTGATTCCCGCAATAGCGCAAGCACACTCGATATCGGCGTGGTGGTGGACTCCGACGGCGTTGATCTGTGCGGCACTTCCAGGCGTCCTCGTCGGAGTTCATTGTTTGGTTTCGTCCAATCCACTCCGGCTCCGACGGTGGGCCGCTCTCGGAGCGCTCGGTGTGCTCGTGGCGGAACTCCTCTGGTGGCCTGCGTGGAACGGCACGCCGCTCGACGATGCCACCGTCTACTGGCTCGGGCCCTTCGTGGTGTTGGGCACGATCTGCGCGATGATCGCGTGGAAGCCCGCTCCGGCAGCTCTGTATCTGATCGTGTGCGCGGTCACCATCAAGGTCACCGGCAATGTGACCCAAGGGGTTTCGTCGCCGGCGACGATGATCACCGACGCCGCGTGCAGTGCGGCATTCGCCATCGTGCCGTTCGCACTCGGCGTGTCCGGGCTGAGCATTGCGGCCACACTCGACCGCAACTCCGCCGCCGAAATCGCCCTCGCCGAGCAGACCGCTGCGACCCGTGCGCGGTTGGCCGAACGCGCGCTCGCGCGGGCGATCACCCACGACGAGATCATGTCCACTCTGCTCGAGGCCTCGCGAGACCCGGAGTCGCCCGAACTCCCCTCTCGTGCAACCGCAACGCTGGTCGCACTGGATGACGCTCTGCGTGAGACAACATCGGGCCTCAACCCCGAACCCGCCGGGGTCGTTGGCAGGCTCAGCGAGGCCGCACAGCACAACGATCCGGGCATGACCGTGAGCAGCGACGTGCGCACATCCGCCGGATCGACGTATCCACAATCGGCCGTGGACGCGCTGGTGGGCGCGACCGCGGAGGCCGCTCGCAACTGCTTTCGGCACGTTCCGCCCGAGTGCACCCGGTTCTGCCGAATACTCGTGGAGGATCATGGGATCGAGGTCACCATCGGCGATGACGGACCCGGCTTCGACCGCTTGACGGTACCGCGTGAGCGACTCGGACTCGCGATGTCCGTCGAGGAACGGTTGCGTCGGGTCGGCGGTGAGGCGGCTGTCGATTCGGTTCCCGGCAGGGGCACCACCTTGGCACTCGGCTGGCACAGACCGGCCGAGCCTGTCCGTGTCGACGACCCCGACCCCCTCCGCCTGCGCTCATCCACCGCTCGGGTGCTCGCTGCGACGATCATCGTCGTACTCGCTGTGGCTGCTGCCCTCAATCCAGGTTCCGTCACCTGGTGGGCCCCGGTGGCGAACATCGCCATGATGGCGGTCGCGGTAGCGTTTCTGGTCGGTGGCGCAACAGACCTCCTGCGGCCACTGCCGGGACTCTTCGTCGCCGCGGTGCCCGCGCTCATGTGCACCACCTACCTGTTCACACTCGCCGACACCACGCAAACGATCCCGCTGTGGGTCACCGGCCCTCCGGCACTGATGGCGGCGTTGCTCGCGATGAGGGGACGCCCGGCCGCTGCGATTCTCGGCTTCGCCGTCGCCTTGGCCGTTTCGGGTCTGTGGTCGTACACCGCGACGGGCAACGCACTTCCCGGGATACTGCTGATCGGCCCGTCCGGCGGCTTCGTCGCGATCGGCATCGTGTTTGCGCGGGTCAATCGGACGCTGGCGCGAGATCTGACAGACAGTCGACGACGCACCGCGGATGCTGCGGGCACTGTCGCCGCGACACGCGCGGCCGCCCAGGAACGCGCTCGACAACTCGAACCGGTGACCGCGCTCGCCCGGCCTCTCCTGCTGCGACTCTGCAGCGGCGGGTACATCGACGACGCGACCCGAACCGAATGCGGTCTCACTGAGGCGCGACTACGAGATCTGTTGCGTTCGAGGGCATTGTGCACTCCGGACATCAACGACGCGGTCGACGCTGCCCGACGTCGGGGTATCACGGTCAGCCTGCTCGACGACCGCGGACTCGACCGCCCCGACAGTGACGCCCCGGATCCCCTCGACAAGTCAACGCGTGAACTGATCATCGACACGCTCCGCCGAGCCGCGGACGGTGCGGTCCGGATACGTGCGCTGCCGCAGCACCGAACATTTGCTGTCAGCGTGGTCGCCGAGGCCGACGACCGATGCGAGTGGATCGGGGTCGGCACCGACGGCCGCGTCCGCACTACGGTCACCGAGATGGGGGTTACCGACCGGGGATTCATGGAATCACCGAGGTGACGGAAAGTCCTTCTCGGTGACCGTCGTGGGCGGTGGCGTCCACCGTCGTCGAGATGTCCCCTGTCGTCGGAATGTCCCCTGTCGTCGGAATGTGACAGTCGGATGCAGACGCTGCCCCGATCGCGGCCCCCTCCCCAGAGCACCCGAGCTCGGCAGACAACAGCGCCGGCAACAGTCACACGAACCTGCACCCACGAGATCTCCATCCACGATGACATCGCACGACGATGACGGTTTGGCCCCGACCTGACCCCGGCGACCGAGGCCATGAAGAAACCTTAGGGCGACCCCGTCATCTGCACATGCCCCAACTTTCTGGGCCATCGGCTCTCTGGGCAATCGGCTCTCTGGGCAATCGGCTTTCAGGGGAAGGGACGTAGGTCAGGCGACCGGACCGCCGAGAGATGCGACGACGAGGTCGGCGACGCCCGCCTTGCCACGCGTCGTCGGGTGATACGGAATCGGTGGAGCGAACCCCCGCAGCCACGGCTCCGCAGAACACACGGTGTGGTCGGCTCCGGCGACGGACGCCTGGACCAGGTCGACGCCGGTCTCGTGTGCCGCCAGCGCCGTGGCGCCCGCGAGCCTGTCGAAGATCCGCACCGTCTGCGCGACCTGTTCAGGCGTGAGTGGCAGCAGATCGCACGCCGCCTCGCCTGCGACGGTGAGTGGCGGATAGTCGACGATGACCACTCGCGCACGTGGGGCACGCAGCTTGATCTCGAGAACCGTCTGGATCAGCTTGCGCTGAACCTTCGCGTAGTCGGCGTCCGTGGGTTCCGCGGCAATCCGATGCCCGGTGTGACAACTCCTGGCGGCCGGCCCCAACGCTTTGTCGACGCCGCTCGCGACGTTGTTGCAGCTCATCGCGAGTAGTCGGCCGATGTAGTCGATGTCGTTTCCGCCGCTGGTGATGGTCACGAGTGCGGTGTTGCGGGTCACGGCGTCGATCTGCTTGTGCTCGAGGAATCGTTGCGGCTTGTCGACGATGTTCTCTGTCGTCGCGCCCGAACACGTCACGTCAACCAACCGCAGGCGCATCGCCCTGGCCACCCGATTGGGGTAATTGTCCGGGCTGCGGAAGCAGACGTTCAGTCGCGTCGGTACGGCGTCGGGGCCTGCGGCATAGGAACTTCCGAGTGCCACGTACGCGGGTGGCGTCTCAGCGGAGGCGCGGACGGCAGGCTTGATCGTCGGTCCCTGGGACATGCTGTCTCCGCCACCGACACCTGGCACGACCACTGCGGCAGCAGCGAGAAGCGCACCCGCGGCAATACCCACACGGCGGAACAGGCGTCGAGACACGACTGCGATCTTCCCATACTCCTCGCGCAGACCACCGCGACCACACCCGTCGACCGTCATGACGGAGGGCACAACTCGACGCGGCGGGCCCCTTGTCAGCTGTTACGGAACTCCGGCGTGCGCTTGGCCACGAATGCCGCCATGCCCTCGGTCTGGTCGTCGGTGGCGAACGTCGAGTAGAACAAGCCGCGTTCGGCGCGCACGCCCTCGGTCAGCGTGGTCTCGAAGGCACGGTTCACCGCATCCTTGGCGAGTCCCGCAGCGATCGACGACGTGCCCGCGATCGTCGCGGCGACCTCTTTCGCGGTCGCAAGGCATTCAGCGGCGGGCACGACGCGGGAGACGAGTCCGGCGCGCTCGGCCTCGTCGACCTTCATCTGGCGACCCGTGAGGATCAGATCCATCGCCTTGGCCTTGCCGACGGCGCGCGTCAGGCGTTGCGAACCGCCGATACCGGGGATGACCCCCAGGGTGATCTCCGGTTGCCCGAACACCGCGTTGTCGCCTGCAATGAGAATGTCGCAGAGCATTGCGAGTTCGCAGCCACCGCCGAGTGCATAGCCGGTCACCGCGGCGATGGTCGGGGTGCGCAGCCGCGACAGGTTGTCCCAGGCACCGAAGAACGACTCGCTGACCACTTCACTGAAGGTCTTGTCGGCCATCTCCTTGATGTCGGCGCCTGCCGCGAAAGCGCGCTCGGAACCGGTGATGACAATGGCGCCGATCTCCGGATCAGCGTCGAATTGCTCTGCTGCAGAGACGACTTCGTTCATCAGCGTGGTGTTCAGCGCGTTGAGCGCTTTCGGTCGGTTCAGTGTGATCACACCGACTCCGTCGGCACTGGTGACGATGATCGTCTCGTGGTCAGACATTCGATTCCTCCTGGACCGTTGTGGTGTCGAGCGAAAGTTCATACCGTGCGGGCAGCGGGGCGAACACGGCGTCGAGCGACGCGGCCGCCGACGCATGATCGGAGGTCCACGCCGGGGTGCGATCCTTGTCGATCACCTGGGCGCGAATCCCCTCAGCCATGTCGGGGTGCTGCAGGAAGCGCAGCGAGACACGGTACTCACGACGCAGCGTCGCCGCGAGGTCAGAGTCCCTGTGGCGCAGCGCGTACAGGGTTGCGGCCAGAGACGCCGGACTCTTCGATGCGATCCGATCCGCGGCGCGATCGGCCGACTCGAGGCCGACTGCCCGGCACCTCTCGATGATCTCCGACACGGTGTCGGCCGCGAAAGCCTCGCGTATCCAGTCTCTTTCGGAGTCGAGCACCGATGCCGGCGGAGTTGCCGCGTACCGAGCCACCGCGGCGTCGACGCCGTCGGAGACGATCACGTCGCGGAAGGCGTCGAGATTCTCGGCCGGGACGTAGTGATCGGCGAGGCCCATGACGATCGCGTCGGCACCGGACAGCGTTTCGCCGGTCAGCGCCGCGAAGGTGCCGAGTTCGTCTGGCACACCGGAAAGGAGAAAAGTCCCGCCGACGTCGGGAACGAAGCCGATACCGACCTCCGGCATGCCCAGACGAGTCCTATCGGTCACGACGCGGGTGTTGCCATGCGCGGAAATCCCGACACCGCCGCCCATCACGATCCCATCCATGATCGCGACATACGGCTTGGGATAGGTCGAGATGTCGAGGTTGAGGCGGTATTCGTCGGCCCAGAAGCGACCCGACGGGCTTTCCGCGGCTGCGGCATCATCTCCCCCACCCGCCGAGAGTTTCGACGCGTCGCGATGGATGGCCGCGATGTCGCCTCCCGCACAGAGCCCGCGTTCACCCGCGCCTGCGACGACGATGGCGTCGATGGCAGGGTTGTCGGCCCACTCGCGCAGCGCACCGTGGAGCGCGCGGGCCATGTGGTGATCGAGCGCGTTGATCGCCTTGGGCCTGTTGAGCGTCACGCTCCCGATCCGTCCGACCACCTCGACGAGAACCGTCGACTCATCCGTCATGTGTGCCACTCCTCCACTGCCGTCCGTCGAGCGTCCACATCAGATACTTGCACATCCTAGTATCGTCGGCGTCGGGAGGGTGATCTCGACAAGCTCGATCAGCGGACGCGGACTCGACCAGCCGGTGTGGCAGCAGAGACTGTCACGGCACGCGGTGTCCGGCAGCGCGGAACAGTTCATACCACTCCCGACGGGTGAGCGGAATGTCGGAACCCTCCGACGCGGCGACGACGCGGGCGGGGGTGGTGGTGGTGCCGAGTATCACCTGCATCTGGGCGGGATGTCGAATGATCCAGGCCGTGGCGATCGCGATCGGTGCGACGTCGTATTTGTCTGCGAGCGCATGGATCACGGCATTGAGTTCCGGGTAGCGGTCGGATCCGAGGAAGACGCCGTCGAAGAATGTCGCCTGGAACGGCGACCATGCCTGGAGGGTGATGTCGTTGAGTCGGCAGTAGTCGAGGACGCCTCCGCCGTCGAGAGTCTGCGCCTGCTCCTCGCCCGCCATATTCGCTGCAACGCCCTGCGCAATGATCGGCGCGTGGGTGATCGACAGTTGTAGCTGATTGGCGACAATCGGTTGTGTCACAGACCTTTTCAGCAGTTCGATCTGGCGTGGCGTGTGATTGGAGACCCCGAAGTGGCGGACCTTGCCCGCCTGCGCAAGGTCGTCGAAGGCGCGCGCCACCTCGTCGGGGTCGACGAGGGCATCGGGTCGGTGCAGGAGCAGGATGTCGAGGTGGTCGGTGTCGAGTGCCCGCAGCGACCCGTCGACGGCCCCGACGATGTGGTCGTACGAGAAGTCGTAATAGGGACCGTCTTTGACGATGCCTGCCTTCGACTGGATCGTGATCTGCTCACGCTCCGACGGCGAGAACCGCAGTGCCTCCGCGAACCGTTGTTCACATCCGTGCGCGGGAGCTGTTCCGTAGATGTCGGCGTGGTCGAAGAAGTCGATGCCTGCGTCGCGGGCTGCCGCGACGAGCTCGCGGATCTCGTCGTCGGAGCGATCCTGGATACGCATCATCCCGAGGACGACGTTGGGCACGGTGACATCGGTGGCGCCGAGCGCGATTCGTTTCATCCCGCCGATGGTAGGCGCCACCGAGTCAGCGGCTGCGTGTGCGCACTAGGCGCCGTAGCTGGCGTCGACGTATCCGTCGCCGTTGGTGTCGTAGTTGGCGGTATCGAGGTAGCCGTCGCCGGTCGTGTCGGTGTACTGCGTGTCGACGTACCCATCGCCATTGGTGTCGTAGTTCTCGACATCGGCGTAACCGTCACCGGTCGTGTCGGCGTACTGCGTGTCGACGTACCCATCGCCATTGGTGTCGGTGTCCTGCACGTCTGCGTAGCCGTCGCCATTGGTGTCGGTGTACCGCACGTCTGCGTAGCCGTCGCCATTGGTGTCCTGGAGTTCGACGTCGGCGTAACCGTCACCGTCGGTGTCGGTGAGCTGAACGTCCACGTAGCCGTCGCCGTTGGTGTCGTAGCTTGCAGTCGCCATGATCATGGTCCTTTCGAGGAGTGGATCTCCGGTGGTCGTCAACGCTTTCTGCGTTGTCATTACATTGGATGCGGCCACGGCACTGACATGTTCCCCCGCATCGAGATTTTTTTCGACGACTCACCCACAGACACGCAAAGAGCCCGGCACCAGGTGCGGTGCCGGGCTCTTTGCTACCGACTATCTGATCGGATCGCGGGATCAGCTCGCGTCGCTCTTGCCCTCGCCTGCCTTTGTCAGCTCGACGGGAGCGTCGGGCAGCTCGCGAGGCTTCTCCGAGCCGACGAAGGTGAACTTCGCGTCCTCGCCTTCGCCTTCACCATCCCAGTTCTCGACGTCGATCAGCACGATCTGGCCCGGCTCGACCTCGCCGAACAGGATCTTCTCCGAAAGCTGATCCTCGATCTCACGCTGAATGGTGCGACGCAGCGGGCGCGCACCGAGCACCGGATCGAACCCACGCTTGGCCAGCAGCGACTTGGCCTTGTCCGTGACCTCGATGGCCATGTCCTTGTTGCGCAGTGCGGTCTCGACGCGTGCCAGCATCAGGTCGACCATCTGGATGATCTCGTCCTGGGTGAGCTGGTGGAACACGACGATGTCGTCGATGCGGTTGAGGAACTCCGGCCGGAAGTGCTTCTTGAGCTCGTCGTTGACCTTCTGCTTCATCCGCTCGTACTGCGAGCCGTCGGAGCCGGTCTTCGAGAACCCCAGGCCGACTGCCTTCGAGATGTCGGAGGTACCGAGGTTCGAGGTGAAGATCAGCACCGTGTTCTTGAAGTCGACGGTGCGACCCTGGCCGTCGGTGAGACGCCCGTCCTCGAGGACCTGCAACAGGGTGTTGTAGATCTCCGAGTGGGCCTTCTCGATCTCGTCGAACAGAACCACCGAGAACGGCTTGCGGCGCACCTTCTCGGTGAGCTGGCCGCCCTCTTCGTAGCCGACGTATCCGGGAGGCGCACCGAACAGGCGCGACGCGGTGAAGCGGTCGTGGAACTCGCCCATGTCGATCTGGATCAGTGCGTCGTCCTCGCCGAACAAGAAGTTGGCGAGCGCCTTGGAGAGCTCGGTCTTACCGACACCGGACGGGCCGGCGAAGATGAACGAGCCCGACGGGCGCTTCGGGTCCTTCAACCCGGCGCGGGTACGACGGATCGCCTTCGACACGGCCTTGACCGCGTCTTCCTGGCCGATGATGCGCTTGTGCAGCTCCTCCTCCATGCGGAGCAGACGCGTGGTCTCCTCCTCGGTGAGCTTGAACACCGGGATGCCGGTCCAGTTACCGAGAACCTCGGCGATCTGCTCGTCGTCGACCTCGGCCACGACGTCCATATCGCCACTGCGCCACTGCTTTTCACGCTCGGCGCGCTCGTTGACGAGTTGCTTCTCCTTGTCGCGCAGGCTCGCGGCCTTCTCGAAGTCCTGCGCGTCGATCGCGCTTTCCTTCTCCTTGCGCGCGTCGGCGATGCGCTCGTCGAACTCGCGCAGATCTGGCGGTGCGGTCATCCGGCGGATGCGCATGCGCGCGCCCGCCTCGTCGATGAGGTCGATCGCCTTGTCGGGCAGGAAGCGGTCGTTGATGTACCGATCAGCCAGGGTTGCCGCAGCGACGAGAGCTCCGTCGGTGATGGACACGCGGTGGTGCGTCTCGTAGCGGTCGCGCAGACCCTTCAGGATCTCGATGGTGTGCTCCACCGACGGCTCGCCGACCTGCACCGGCTGGAAGCGACGCTCGAGTGCAGCGTCCTTCTCGATGTACTTGCGGTACTCGTCGAGCGTGGTGGCACCGATGGTCTGCAGCTCGCCACGGGCCAGCTTCGGCTTGAGGATGCTCGCCGCGTCGATCGCGCCCTCTGCGGCACCCGCACCGACCAGCGTGTGCAGCTCGTCGATGAACAGGATGATGTCGCCGCGGGTGTTGATCTCCTTGAGCACCTTCTTGAGGCGCTCCTCGAAGTCGCCGCGGTAACGGCTGCCTGCGACAAGCGAACCGAGGTCGAGCGTGTAGAGCTGCTTGTCCTTGAGCGTCTCGGGTACCTGGCCGTTGACGATGGCCTGCGCGAGACCCTCGACGACGGCGGTCTTGCCGACGCCGGGCTCGCCGATCAGAACGGGGTTGTTCTTGGTGCGGCGGCTCAGCACCTGCATGACCCGCTCGATCTCTTTCTCGCGCCCGATGACGGGGTCGAGTTTGCCCTCGGCGGCGGCCGCGGTCAGGTTTCTGCCGAACTGGTCGAGGACGAGCGAGGTCGACGGTGTGCCTGCCTCGCTGGAACGACCGCCGGTGCCCGCCTCCTGCGGCTCCTTGCCCTGGTAGCCGGACAGGAGCTGGATGACCTGCTGGCGGACCCGGTTGAGGTCGGCGCCGAGCTTCACCAGGACCTGCGCGGCAACGCCCTCGCCCTCGCGGATGAGGCCGAGCAGGATGTGCTCGGTGCCGATGTAGTTGTGGCCGAGCTGCAGCGCTTCACGCAGCGACAACTCCAGGACCTTCTTGGCACGCGGCGTGAACGGGATGTGACCCGACGGTGCCTGCTGACCCTGGCCGATGATCTCCTCGACCTGGCTGCGGACGCCCTCGAGAGAGATCCCCAGAGACTCCAGTGCCTTGGCGGCGACGCCCTCACCCTCGTGGATCAGACCCAGGAGGATGTGCTCGGTGCCGATGTAGTTGTGGTTGAGCATCCGCGCCTCTTCTTGGGCCAGAACCACAACCCGGCGTGCGCGGTCGGTGAACCGTTCGAACATTGTTCTCCCTCACATTGCTAGCGCCCCGGCCGTCGATGTCTTCAAGCCTCTTGGCGACAACTGCGGTGGTGTCGATATACGACGACCAGCCTGGCTTCCACTGTAGTGGTCAACTGGAGTGCACCTGCACTTAACGTCTGCACAGGTCACAACGAAAACAGGTGTCGGCGGGGATCTGACAGCTACAACTCCGCAGGACACGGGCATGTTCCGGCAAATGGTGACGTGGGCTACGCCGAGAGCGAACGAGGTTGTCGTGGATTACCGGACCGGCTCATAACGGAGCACGACGATGTCGGTGTCGAGCTCGGAGCGCTCGACGAGACGCAGGTCGACGTGCTGCGAGATCCCTTCGAAGATCCGTGGGCCGTGGCCGACGATCCTCGGATGGACGATGAACTCGTAGGAGTCGATGAGGTCGAGCTCGGCGAGGGCGAGCGGAAGCGTGACGCCGCCGGTCGCCAGCCCGTTGCCCGGTTGGGCCTTGAGCTCGCGGACCGTGGACTCGAGGTCGTCGCGACGGATCAGTTCGGCATTCCAGTCGACGCTGGTGAGCGAGTCGGAGACGACATACTTCGGCGCGCGGTCGATGACGTGCGCGAAGGGCACCATCCACTCGGGCCTGCCGTCGGTGATCTCGTCGTTTCTGGCAACCTCTCGCCAACCGGCTTCCATCATTTCGTAGATCACCCGACCGAAGAGCAGCGCGTCGGCGTCGGCCAGCAGCTTCGCCGAGTACCGATGCATCGCCTCGGTCGGGGTGACGGACGTGTGGTCGACACAGCCGTCGATCGTGATGTTGATGGAATACCGCAGTGGGCGCATGGGGGAAGGGTACGAGTCCGCCGACGTCGAGCCCGACATCATTGCTCGCCTCGTTGCGCAAGTGCAATCACGTTGCCCGAGGGGTCGGTGAACCAGGCGATGTCGGGTCCGACACCGTTGCCGTGCACGATGCCGCGCTCGTCATGCGCGAAGCCGTCGTACCGCAGGAATTCGACGCCGCGCGCGGTCAGGTCGTCGATGCTCTTGGCCAGGTCGGACACCGGGATGTTGAGCACGGTGAAGGTCGCGGGTTGGTGATCGGGCTTCGGATAGGCGAGGACAGTGGTGCCGCGGTTGATGCGGATACCCAGAATGTCGTTGTCCCCCATAGGGAATCGCAAGACACGCATACCGAGTACGTCACGATAGAACTGCTCGGTCGTTGCGATGTCGCGAACCGCGAAGCCGGAGTACGGCGACGTCGGATGACTCATCTGCGCCTCGTGCTCGTCGGAGAGCGATACGAGTTGCAGCCAGTTGCCGTCGGGGTCCTCGACCGTCGCGAACTGGTTGCCGTCGCGGTTTTCGAGCGGGCTGATCCAGGTGGCGCCGAGGGCGTCGAGGCGCGCGGCCGTCGCTGCTGCATCGTCGACCTCCACGTTGAGCAGCGTGCGCGCTCCCTGCGAGTTGCGCCCCGAGACGTCGTCGCGCTTGTCGAACATCAGGTAGAAGCCGTCGAGCTCGACGATCGTGTAGCCGGGTCCGTCAGGACCGCCCGGTGCCGACATCGGTTCGGCTTCGAATGCGGTCGCGTACCAGCGCGCGAGCTGCTGGGGATGGTCGGAGGACAGGAGCATGGAGGAAATCGTTGCGGTTGCCATGTAGGTGCTGACCGGCCCGCAGCCGAAGACTCATCGGAGGCAACCTGGCCGAGGTGGCGTCCCATCGATGAATGACTCCCGCTAACGACTGTCCCGACGCCGACCGATCACCTCAACAGCGGGCCGATCGCACGGCCGGCGGCCAGCGTCGGCTGGTTCCTCGATCGAAAGGCACCACCATGCACTCGCTCGCCACACAGATCTCCCATCAAACCCGACGCCTCGTCGTCCTCGCATTGACCCTCGCCGGTCTCATCGCAGGAACGCTCGGCGCAACCACACTCGGCTCGGGCTCCGCGTCGGCCGCGCCACCCTACGGCAGCGGGCACGGACTCTGCTTCGACATCAATTCCGCGCTGGCGCAGTCGTCGCTGTCCAAAATCGGACGCGACGCCAACGGCGGCACCTGGTCGCCCCACAGCGCACGCGACAACCCTCTCAAGAATGGCTGCAACCTCGACTGGATGTTGGTGACCGGCAACGGAATCGGCGACGCCACCTATCAGTCACGCGTCCTGCTGTTCAAGCACGGCCGATTCATCGGCACGGTTGACCCCGAGCCGTACTCGTACACCAGCGTCGCGGGGTACACCAAGAACTCGGTGACGGTCCGCTACCGCTGGCTCGAGTCATCCGACCCGTTTTGCTGCACGAGCGGCGGCCCGACGTTCGTCACGGCGTACACCGTCGGCACCCACATCGTCCGCGTCGGACACTTCCCGCCGCACCACTGATCCCCCGACCACCCGGCTCGACCACCGCCCCGCTGCGTTCGCGCTGCGGGGCGGTGTGCTGTGCGGAGAAAGTTCCCCCAACGGCCGTCGGGTTTCGGCTGTCGCCGACGATGATGGTGGTGTGAGCGGTGAACACACCGGCCCCGAGGCCATTCTCGAGGTCTACGACGAGGCGCTACCCGCTGTCTACGGGTACGTCTTTCGACGCTGCTCGGATCGGCGGATCGCCGAAGACGTGACCTCGGAGACGTTCCTGGCCGCGATGGACACGATGCGCCGCAATCCCGCCAGCTCACCGAGTGTCGGCTGGTTGATCGGAGTCGCGCGGCACAAGCTCGCCGATCACTGGCGGCGGGCGCAGCGCACACCCGAACCCGTCGACGACCTCCCCGAACTCGTCGACGACGAATGGGATGCACACCTCGACCGCATGGTCGCGCACGCGACGCTGACGCAACTCTCACCGATCAACCGCGCGGTGTTGACGTTGCGCTACGTCGACGACCTACCGGTCGCCGACTGTGCGCACATCCTCGGTCGTACGGTCGGCGCCACTGAGGCGCTGCTCACCAGGGCCAAGCGAGCATTCCGCGAGGCCTATCCGCTCAACCAGTCCGCGAAGGGGTGATCGCATGAACGCCGACAACGCGAACACGACGTCGCATGACCCACTCAGCGTCCTGAGCGCCGCCACGACGCCGGGCTGGAACGAACCACTCGCTCCCGCACCCGATTTCGCCGAAGCACTGCGCAGGCGACTCGAGCGCGGAGTGTCTCTACCCGAAGGAGTCGACATGGACACCGCCCAACTCGAACACGAACTGACCGCCACCGAGGTCGACGCGGCCGCACCGCAGGTGCTCGTCGAACGCCCGGGTGCGCTGCCCTATCTCACCGTGCGCGACGCGCGCTCTGCGCTCGACTGGTACGTCGAACGCCTCGGCGCCACCGTGCGTGGTGAGCCGATCCTCATGGACGACAACACGATCGGACATGCCGAACTCGAGGTCGGGGGTGGAGTGATCTACCTGGCCGAGGAGTTCCCCGACATGGGGTTGCGTGGACCGCAGCCCGGAGCGGTATCGGTCAGCCTCATGCTGGCCGTCGACGACACCGACGAGGCTCTGCGTCGTACCGCGACGGGCGGAGCCGCAGTGACCCGAGAACCCTACGAGGCGCACGGAACTCGCACCGCGACCATCGTCGACCCCTTCGGGCACCGATGGATGCTGACCGGTCCGACGCTCGCGGCGCAGGCGTCGACGAGCGAGCCGCCTGCCGCGCGAATCCGCCACGGCGACATCGGTTTCATCTCTGTCAACACCCACGACGCCGCCCGCGCCCGCGCGTTCTACGGCGCGGTCCTCGGTTGGGAGTTCGACGACGAGGGACGCATGGTGACCACCACGAGCCACCCCACCGCGGTGGTGGAAACGTCTGGGCCGCAGACGATCTTCTGCGCCTATGCGGTCGACGACCTCGACGCCGCGCGGCGTCGAATCGAAGCGGCGGGCGGGACGACACGCGACGACCGGCACGGCCTCGACTGCGTCGACGATCAGGGCGTCGAGTTCGCGGTGTATGTCGCGGCGCCCGACGAACCGCGCGCGGCTCAGCATCCGCGCGGCGTCGGCGAGATGTCGTATCTGACGGTGCACACCCGCGACAGCGCACGGTTGCGCGAGTTCTACGGGACCGCGCTGGGCTGGACGTTCACGCCAGGACGCATCGACGACGGCTGGGAGGTCGACAACGCACACCCGCAGATCGGGATCGCGGGCGGAGCGGATTCCGACGTTGCAGTCCCGATGTGGAACGTCGACGACGTCGACGCCGCAGTCGAGCGGGTCCGCGCGGCGGGGGGTTCGGTGATCTCCGAGCCCGACCGCGCGGCGTACGGAGTCGTGGCACTATGCGCCGACGACCAGGGAGCGCAGTTCTACCTCGGGCAGTTGTTCTGAGGCGAGCCACCGAACAGTTGCGTGGGACATACGGGTACAAAAATGCCCCCGTAGGTCCCACGCAACTTCGTCGTCAGCGGCTGTCGTAGCGCTCGCGCGCCTGCTCGACGTCGGGTAGATGTCCCTCGACCAGTTCGATGACACCCACCAGGCGAGTGGCCACCTCGCGCCCCAGATCGGTCAGGGAGTACTCCACCTTCGGCGGGATCGATTGCAGCACAGTGCGGTTGACGAATCCGTCGCGCTCGAGTGTCTGCAGCGTCACCGAGAGCATCCGCTCGCTGACACCCTGCACCCGACGCCGCAGCGCACTGAACCGCAGGTCGCCGTCGTAGAGGGCCCCGAGCGCGAGCAGGCCCCAGCGACTCGTCACGTTCTGCAGCACTTCGCGCGATCCGCAATCCCGCGCGAACACGTCGGCTTCGAGCGCCGGATCTTCTAGCGCCGGATCGATGTCGGAGTCACGCGCCGAGCGGTCTTCTGCCCTGGTCATGGTCTCAGTGTACTGCACATTACAGCCAGCGCTTCTAGAAACTGTTGCACTATACGAAAAGTAAGTGCACGATGAGATGGACAGCTTGATCATCAGAACACCAGGAGATCACATGACCACCTACGCAATCACCGGAGCAACGGGCCAGCTCGGCGGACTTGCCGCCGAGAGCCTGCGCGCCGCAGGCGTCGACGTCGCCGACATCGTCGCGATCGTGCGCGATGAGGAGAAGGCGAGCACGCTGTCGAACGCGGGAGTGAACGTCCGCGTCGCCGACTACGAATCCCCCGAGACACTACGCGCGGCACTGGCGGGCGTCGACCGCCTGCTCCTGGTGTCCGGCAGCGAGGTGGGTCGTCGAATCCCGCAGCACCGCAACGTGATCGACGCAGCAAAGGAAGCCGGGGTGGGACTGATCGCCTACACCTCCATCCTGCGCGCCGACACCAGCACCTTGGCGCTCGCCGAGGAACATCAGGCCACCGAGCAACTGCTCACCGAGAGCGGAATCCCCACCGTGCTCCTGCGCAACGGTTGGTACTGGGAGAACTACCTCGCGGGCGCGTCGGCCGCGATCGACTCGGGAAACCTCTACGGCAGCGCGGGCGACGGCAAGGTGGCGGGCGCCTCGCGTTCCGACTACGCAGACGCAGCGGCGTCGGCCCTGATCAACGCCAAGGGTGGCGAAATCTACGAGCTCGCGGGTTCGGAGCATCTGACGCTCAGCGACATCGCCGCCACGCTGGCGAAGGTGAGCGGCCGTCATGTGCACTACCAGGACCTCCCCGAGTCCGACTTCGCAGCAGCCCTGACCAGCAACGGTGTCCCCGAGGCGTTTGCGAAGGTCCTCGCCGACTCGGACGCAGGCATCGCGCGCGGTGAGCTCGACTCCGATTCCACCGACCTCGAGACCCTCGCAGGCCATTCCTCGACGCCGCTCGCCGACGTGATCAGCGGCGCGCTTTCCACGACTGGCGCCTGACTCGGGAGAGCGTGGCCTCACGCGGGGCCGGTCGACCGGAGGGCGCACAACGCGGCCGTGATTGACTGTTGCCCATGTCTGCCCGCTCCGCTGTGAGGCACGTTGCGCAACGCATGCCGTTTGGAATCGGCACGGTCACCCTGGTGTTGATCGCACTGCTCGTCGCGACCGTCGGGATCGTGTTGTCCATCAGAACCCCTTCGGTCGCACAGACGTACGAGAATGCCCAGCTCCGCGGATACACGCATCAGCCAGAGGTCGCGTGGACGGCGTCGGCGGAGACGCTGCCCGGCTACAACCAGACCGGCAGCGTCGAGGTCGCCGACACCAGCGGTGATCAGTGGTTGCTCTCGTATCCGCGCGGCATCGGACGCGCTTATGAACTCGTCGATCGCCACAGCGGGCGCGCACTGTGGTCGCAGCCTGTCGTCGCGGGGCTCGGTTCGTGTGCGTTGGACGCCACGGGGAATGTCGGCTGCGCCATCAAGCTCGGTGATCAACCGGACGGCTTCTATCTTGTCGACGATTCGGGCAGCGTCGGTGCGCAGTCCGCACTCGACGACACCGCGCAGGTGGTCGGGGTCGGCGCGAACTTCGTGCGCATCGATCAGGCGGGTTACGAAGTCTCGATGCATACCGCGACGGGCAAGCGGGTCTGGGGTCGCACCTTCGCGTCTGCGGCGCACGCGACCTATGACCACGACATGCTCATCATCTCGACCGCCGACGGCAGCCGATTCGTCGTCGATTCGCGCGGCAAGGACTCGCTGCGCTGCCGTCAGTGCGACATTCTGACCTACTCGACGGGCCTAGCCGTCATTCGCCGCGACGGAGATGAGCAGTCCGTCGACACGTACGCCATGGTCCGTGGCACCCCGAGCCGCCGCCCGACGTCGGAGTCCGCGGAAGCCGACGTGGTCGAGGGACCGTCGACCCTTCCGGTGCTGACGACCGTCGGCGACGCCTCCATGCAGGCGACGCAGGGCTTCTACCAGGTACGTGACCCAGCGCGTGGGGATGCTCTCTGGCAGATCACCGACCCGAACCTCTCGAAATCCAACACCCGCCCGTGCGGATCGATGGTCGCCTTCGCGCGAATGGACCGCTCTCGAGTGATCTACCGACTCGACGACGGCGAGCGCCTGGGAACCATTCCCGTGCCGAGTATCGACGACCCCGACACCAATCTCGACCTGTTGAGCTGTGTCGGGTCGTCCGGCGATCATCTGGTGTTCGGCAGCAGCGGCCAACTGACCGCATTCGACGTCCCCGCGGGCAAGGTCGCCTGGACCCGTCCGATCCTCGGGCGAGCAGCCGACGTCGACGGTTACATCGTGCTCACCGAGGGCACCTCGCTGTCGGTGTTGCGACCCAACTGAGGGCTCCCACGCACTGCCAAAATCCTTGCATCAACAAGGGCCTAAAGCCCTTGTATGCCAGACATCACACTCGACGAAACATTCCCGTAACGACCAGCGACGTCGCAGCCGCCATTCAGTGACAACTCAGTTTTCGATAACGCTGCGATAACGGTAAGGACACGTCCGCATGTACGGTCTCTTTCGGCACATCCACCGACGTACGTGCGAGGTTCAGTTTTGGGTAAGCATTCGAAGCCGCGGCAGACCATTCTGCCGCACGCGCTCACCAAGTCGCGGGCACCGCTGATCGGGGCCGCGTTGATCCCTGTCGTCGGAGCCCTTACTGTTGCCGCGGGCGCCAATGCCGACCAGGGAGCTCTGGGCGCCCCCACATCGAGCCAGACCCACACCCACTCTGCTGCCGCTCCCAGCGCGCAGAAGGACGCTGAGGCGTCGAAGAAGGCGCCCGCACCCGCGCAGCCGGTCGTCGCGACCCAGAAGGTGACCGCGACGCCGCCGCCTCCCCCACCGCTTCCTGCCAGCGTCACCGACGGCGCCGTCCCGCAGGTCGCCTTCGAGGCATACCGCCACGCCGCCGACACCATGACCCACGACCAGCCGACCTGCGGTATCCCGTGGACACTCATCGCCGGGATCGGCAAGGTCGAATCCCACCATGCCAAAGAGGGCGACGCCACGCCCGACGGCACGTTGAAGAATCCGATCTTCGGACCTGTGCTCGACGGTTCGCTCGCGGGCAATCAGGTCATCACCGACACCGACGGTGGACGCCTCGACGGCGACTCCGTGCACGACCGCGCCGTCGGACCGATGCAGTTCATCCCCGCCACGTGGGAGAAGTATGGCGCAGACGGAAACGGCGACGGCAAGATCGACCCGCAGAACCTCTTCGACGCCGCGCTGACGACCGCGCGGTACCTGTGCGACGGACACCTCGACCTGCGCAACCAGGCGTCCGAGGCGACAGCCGTTCTGCGGTACAACAACTCGATGGACTACGTGAACGACGTCCTCGGCTTCGCGCGTAGTTACTGAACGCGCACACCGACCGTCCGCCGGGGCGTGAGGGGTGGCCCCGGCGGGTTGGATCCAGCCGACGGGATCAGGCCGGTGAACTCAGAAACGCCTGCAGCGCAGCAGAATACATCGGAACGTCGGCTGCGCCCATAAGTTCACGTGCGCTGTGCATGGCCAGTTGCGGAGCGCCGACGTCGATGGTGAGCAGTCCCGTCCGCGTTGCCGTGATCGGTCCGATCGTCGAGCCGCACGGCAGGTCGGCGCGGTGGATGTAGCGCTGCATCGGCACGCCGGCGGTGTTGCAGGCGAGAGCGAATATGGCCTCCCCCAACGCATCCGACGCATACCGCAGACTCTGATTGACCTTGAGGACCGGTCCACCGTTGATCGCGATCCGGTGCGTCGGCTCGTGCCGGTCCGGGTAGTTCGGGTGGGTGGCGTGCGCCATGTCGCCCGAGACGCATACGCTCGATGCCATGGACCTCAGATAATCGTCGCGAGAACCACCCTGCGACAACACGATTCGCTCCAGCGTCGTCGCCAAGAAGTCCGATGCCGCGCCCCGCTCCGAGCCGCTGCCCACCTCTTCGTGGTCGAACAGCGCGAGAACTCTCGTGTGGATCGTCGGCTCACCGTCGAGCAGCGCATGCAGTCCCGCGTAGCAGGTGCCCTGGTTGTCGAGCCTTGGGGCGCTGAGCAATTCGTCCTCGGGTCCGATGAGCCTCGACGGCGTGACATCGTGGGTCATCAACTCCCACCCGAGCAGGGCGTCGGCGTCGATGCCCGCGTACTCGGCTACCCACTGCAGGATCGGGGTCGCGGCGTCGACGCCCCAGATCGCGTCGACGTGTCGCTGGGGGTTCAGCGTGACGCCCTTGCGGTCTTCGGAGAGGTGAATTGCCAACTGGGGCACGCGAAGTACCGGCTCGGTGACGTTGACCAGTACACTGCTGACACCACTGTCCGCACGATAGGCGAGCCGACCCGAGAGTCCGAGGTCGCGATCGAGCCACGAGTTGAGCCACGCACCGCCGTAGGGTTCGAGCGCAACCGTTGCCAGCCCGGCTGATTCACGGTCGGGGTTCTGCTTGAGCCGCAGATTGGGGCTGTCGGTGTGTCCGCCGACGATCCGGAACCCGTCGCCGTCACCGAGATCCCACGCGATGATCGACCCACCACGAATGACATAGAACCGACGGCCCGCGTCGTCGACAAAGCCCTCGAAGGCATCGCTCTCCTCCGTCGACCAGTCCTGATCCTCGAAAAGGCGTTGGAATCCCGCGGATTCAAGTTCGGCGGCGACCGTCGCGCACACATGGAAGGGTGACGGTGAGGCGTCGATGAACTCACCGAGTCCCTCGGCTGTGGCGGACGTTGCCAGCGACGGGGTGGGCATCGGGATCAGGCGTTGGCGAGTACGGCGTCGATCGCAGAGTAGAACAGTCCGAGACCGTCGTCACTGGGGCCCGTCAGCGCTTCGGTCGCGTGCTCGGGGTGCGGCATGAGTCCGACGATGCGTCCATTGGGGCTGGAGATGCCCGCGATGTCGAGGACCGATCCGTTGGGATTGCTTCCGGCGTAGGTGAATACGACGAGGCCCTCACCCTTGAGTTCTTCGAGCTTGCGCTCCGGCGCGACGTAGCGACCCTCGCCCGACTTCAGCGGGATGAGAATCTCGGCGCCTGCGTCGAACCGCGACGTCCATGCCGTCGTGTTGTTCTCGACCTTGAGCCACTGGTCCTGGCAGATGAAGTGCAGACCCTCGTTGCGGGTGAGTGCACCGGGCAGCAATCCCGCCTCGCACAGGATCTGAAAACCGTTGCAGATTCCCAGAACCGGCATTCCGCGCTCGGCCGCCTCGATCACCGCGCCCATCACTGGCGCGAACTTGGCGATCGCGCCTGCACGCAGATAGTCGCCGTAGGAGAAGCCGCCGGGAACGATCACGGCGTCGACCCCTTTGAGGTCGGCGTCGCCGTGCCAGAGTTCGACGGCCTCGGCGCCCGCGATCCGCACCGCACGCGATGCGTCGACATCGTCGAGGGTTCCGGGGAAGGTGATGACACCGATACGTGCAGTCATGTGGTCCTACTCGACTCGATCTCGTGCCGTCAGTCGGCGATGCGGGAGACGGTGAAGTTCTCGATCACCGTGTTGGTGAGCAGTTCTTCTGCGATGCGGCCGAGAGTCACGTCGTCGACCGAGTCGTCGACCTCGAGCTCGAACCGCTTGCCCTGCCGTACCTCGGAGACGCCGTCGAATCCGAGCCGACCGAGGGCTCCGACGATGGCCTGCCCCTGCGGATCGAGGATTTCGGCCTTGGGCATCACGTCGACCACCACTCGTGCCATCGGCTAGCGCTCCTCTTCTCACGTGACATCCGCTCGACGAGACGCCGACGGATTTTCGACGGCTCTCACCTTACCGTTCAACCCGCAACCTGCACTCTCCGGTCGCGGTTTGCCGATTCTGGGTTGACCTGGCGTGAAGTTGGCCCGGTCGTGGAGTCGACCCGGTCAGAGCACCGCTTCGATGGCCTCGATCACGACGGGGTCGGTCGGCTCGGTGCGCGGGCGGATGCGAGTGGTCACATGGCCATCGGCGTCGACGACGAACTTCTCGAAGTTCCACTGCACGTCGCCTGCCTCTCCGCTGGCGTCTTCGGTCTTGGTGAGCTCGGCGTACAGCGGATGCCGGTCGTCGCCGTTGACATCGGTCTTCTCGAGCATCGGGAAGGTCACGCCGTAGGTGGTCGAGCAGAAGGTGGCGATCTCCTCGGCACTGCCCGGCTCCTGGCCCATGAACTGGTTGCAGGGCACGCCGACGACGGTCAGTCCGCGGTCTGCGTACTTCTCGGCGACCTCCTCGAGGCCCGCGTACTGCGGCGTGAGGCCGCACTTGCTCGCGACGTTGACCACGAGCAACGGCCCGGAGAAGTCCGCGAGGCTCAGCGCCGATCCGTCGAGCGCGGTGACCGGGATGTTCTTGATGTTGGTTTCCGACATGGATTCGAGCGTAGTCACGCAGGCCCGCACACGGGCGTATGCCACAGATCACAGTGAGTGCGGATCGAGGTTACATCTCACATACATTTGCGTTGGTGAGATAGTTGCAGAGGCGTTAGTGTTTTCCGGTGTCCGCTCCCGCTCCGCTCCAGAACGACGCCGCATGTGATGCGCTCAGCAGTTTTCTGGAGCGTCTCTCGTGTCTCGGCACAGCCGAGGCAATGGACACCCTCGCGGCGTCAGAGCTGACGTTCACGCAGTTCCGCGCCCTTTTCGTCGTGTCGATGCACGACGCACCGATGCCCGTCCACGAGATCGCCGAGTGCGTCGACCTCTCGATTGCGACCGCGGGTCGCAGCGTCGACAGGCTCGTGCAGGCGGGGTTGGTCGATCGTCGCGAGGATCCGGGCGATCGTCGGGTCAAGCTCGTGACGCTGACCGACCAGGGCCGCGAGACAGTCGAAAAACAGTTGGACATCAAGCGAGACCTCGTCGGACGATTCATCGATGGACTGCCCGATGAATTCCGGGCCGCGCTGACGTCTGCACTACGGAACATCGTCGACGCCGACGTCGACTACTTCACTCTCGACCGCGAGTCCTCGAGGACCCGCACTGCGACACCGTCCACCTCCGAACCGAAAGATCCCTCATGACGAGTTCATCCGCCGGGGCGCCAACGCACGCCCCGGACACCAAGCTCGATCGCCACGTGCTGGTCATCGCCGGCGTGGTCGTGCTCGGCGCGATCATGTCGATCCTCGACGTCACCGTGGTGTCGGTCGCGCAGAACACCTTCCAGAACGAGTTCAACACAGACGCCGCAGGTGCCGCGTGGACCATGACCGGCTACACGCTCGCGTTGGCCGCGGTGATCCCGTTATCGAGTTGGGCCGCAGCGCGTTTCGGCACCAAGAACGTCTACATGATGTCGTTGATCCTGTTCACCATCGGATCTGCGCTCTGTGCGCTGGCGTGGAACATCGGTTCGCTCGTGGCTTTCCGTGTCATCCAGGGCCTCGGCGGTGGTCTGCTGATGCCGATCGGCATGATGATCCTGACCAAGGCTGCCGGACCTGAGCGTGTCGGTTCGGTGATGGCTGTCCTCGGTATTCCGATGCTGCTCGGCCCCATCGCGGGTCCGATTCTCGGTGGCCTACTCATCGAGAAGGCCAGCTGGCACTGGGTGTTCCTCATCAACGTGCCGATCGGTGTTGTCGCGCTTGTCTATTCGTGGTTCGCGCTGGGCAACGACGACGAGAAGTCGAAGCCGAAGATCGACATCGTGGGCCTGTTGCTGTTGTCCCCTGGCCTCGCGTTGTTCCTCTACGGGATCTCGTCGAGTACCGAGGCGGGCACGTTCATCGACACCAAGGTCTTGACCACGTCGATCATCGGGCTGATCCTGATCATCGGATTCGTCTGGCACGCACTGCACACGAACCACCCGCTGCTCGATCTGCGTCTGTTCAAGAACAAGACACTCGCCATCGCCGTCATCACGATGACGTTCTTCATGATCGCCTTCTTCGGCGCGGCGCTGCTGTACCCGCAGTACTTCATCGGCATCCGCGGTGAAAGCACCCTCGCGGCAGGCTTGCTGTTGGCCCCGCAGGGTATCGGCGCGATGATCACCATGCCGGTGGCGGGCAAGATGACCGACAAGATCGGACCCGGCAAATTCGTGCTCGTCGGCATCGTTCTGATGGCCGTCGGCATGGGCACGTTCATGTTCCTCGGAGCCGACACCCCGTATTGGCTGCTGTGTGGCGCGCTATTCGTCCAGGGTCTCGGCATGGGCATGACCATGATGCCGATCATGTCGGCCGCGCTGGCGACCCTGAGCAACAAGCAGGTTCCCGACGGTTCGACGCTGATGAACGTCGTCCAGCAGACGGCCTCGTCGATCGGTACCGCGGTGATCTCGGTGATCCTGGCGACCAACCTCAAGGCGCACGCGGAATCGCAACTGGCGATCGCGTCGAATGCCGCGCCGGAGAAGTACGACCTCCTGGTCAAGGCCGGGCAGGCCCCGCAGAACCCGCCGGGCCAGTGGTTCAGTTGGGCAGCCGAGGCGTTCGGTGCCACGTTCATCGTGGCGGTCGCGCTGATCGCGGTGACGATCATCCCGGCGTTCTTCCTGCCGCGCAAGAAGATCGCCTCGCCGCTCGTCGAAGAGGACGTGGATCGCGCACCGATCGTCATGCACTGACCGGAGACCCTTGATACAGGTTGCCCCTGGTTGCGATATCCGCAGCCAGGGGCAACCTTGCGTTGTGGGAACCGCTAGTCGGTCAGCGCACCGGTCTGCTGCAGGATCCACGCCAGCTCGAAAGCGACTTCCTCCCACTGCTTGTAGCGCCCGCTGACGCCACCGTGGCCCGCCGACATCTCCGTCTTGAGCAGGATCGGAGCGCCTGAGGTGCTTAATGCCTGAAGCTTGGCAACCCATTTCGCGGCCTCGGTATACATCACCCGGGTGTCGTTGAGCGACGTCTCCGCGAGGATCGACGGGTACGGCTGCGCGGTAACGTTCTCGTAGGGTGAGTACGACTTCATGTACTCATAGACCTCGGGATCGTGCAGCGGATCGCCCCACTCGTCCCACTCGATCACCGTCAGCGGTAACGACGGATCGAGGATCGAGTTCAGCGCGTCGACAAACGGTACCGACGCCAGGATGCCGTTGAACAACTCGGGCGCGAGATTCGCCACCGCACCCATCAACAGACCGCCGGCCGAGCCCCCCTCTGCCACCATCTGTTGCGGAGTCGTCCAACCCTTCTCGACCAGATACCGCGCCGAGTCGACGAAGTCGGTGAAGGTGTTCTTCTTGGTGAGCGTCTTGCCGTTCTCGTACCAGTGGCGCCCCATCTCGCCGCCGCCGCGCACGTGCGCGAGCACGAACACGACGCCGCGGTCGAGCATCGACAACCGCGACACGGAGAAGCCCGGGTCGAAACTGGCCTCGTACGAGCCGTAGCCGTAGAGCAACAACGGTGCGGGCGACGGACTCCCACTGTCGTCCACGCCGACGCCCTTGCGTCGGACGATCGACAGCGGGATCCGCGTTCCGTCTGCGGCCGTTGCCCATTCGCGCGACTGCTCGTACTCGTCGGGGTTGTAGCCGCCGAGCACCGGCTGCCGCTTGAGCAGCGTGCGTTCACCGGTTTCGACGTCGAGCTCGAACAGTTCGGCGGGCTCAATGAAGCTGCCGTACCCGAAACGCAGACGGGGCGTTGCCCATTCGCGATTGCCCGCAAGCCCCAGCGAGAACAGCTCCTGCGCGACTGCGACTTCGATGAAGTCCTCGGCCACCGGCATCCCGTCGATCCGACGGAGATCCGCGATCGAGACCCGCGGCAGCGCGTCGGCGCGATACGACAGGACGAGGTAGTCACGGAAGGCGTCGATGTCCTCGATGCGGACGCCGCGGCGGTGGCCGATGAATTCGGTTCGGGCAGAGGGGTCGTCGACGGGCGCGATATCGATCGCGAAGTCCTCGGCCTTCTCGCCGTCGCGAATGTCGTTGTGCACGATCAAGAAGTAGTCGCGACCGGAGATCTCGGCGTGCTCCACCGAGTATTCGACGCCCTCGACGCGTGGTGCGACACTGCGGAATTCACCCGTCGGATCGGCGGCGTCGAGCACGAAGCACTCGGACGTGATCTTCGATCCCGTCACGATCATCAGGTACTTGTCGCTGCGCGTGGAACCCATGCCAACCCAGTACCGCTCGTCGGGCTCGTGGAATACCTTGACGTCGTCGGTGCCCGCCCCGATGTCGTGGCGCCACACCGTATCCGGACGCCATGCGGCGTCGACCGTCTGATAGAACACGTGCTTGGCGTCGAGCGACCACGACGCCCCGCCCGCGGTGTCGGTGATGACGTCGGGAAGCAGGTCGCCGGTCTCGAGGTTCTTGAACCGCAACGTGTATCGCTCGTCACCGACGACGTCGGTGCTGTATGCGAGCCACTTGCCGTCGTGACTGATGGCTAGCGCCCCGAGGCTGAAGAACTCATGCCCCTCGGCTTCGACGTTGGCGTCGAGGAGAATCTCTTCGCCGGGCAGCGGGGCGTCGTCGGAGACCTC
Source organism: Gordonia sp. UBA7860 (assembly GCF_002500165.1). Classification (NCBI taxonomy): domain Bacteria; kingdom Bacillati; phylum Actinomycetota; class Actinomycetes; order Mycobacteriales; family Gordoniaceae; genus Gordonia; species Gordonia sp. UBA7860. Next base: position 52,972 of record NZ_DLSO01000003.1, read on the forward strand.
GGGTGGCGTCCAGCTGTCGACATCGACTATGGGACAACGACATTGGATGCCGTACTGCTTGCCCTCCTGCGTGCGGCCGTAGTACCAGTAGCCGCCGCGTCGGCCCGGCACCGACATGTCGGTTTCCTTGGTGCGCGACTTGATCTCGCCGAAGATGGTGGCGCGCAGGTCTGCGAGATGGGCCGTATTCGCCTCCGTGTAGGCGTTCTCGGCTTCGAGGAAGGCGATCACCTCGGCGTCGTCCTTGTCGCGCAGCCACTCGTACTCGTCGACGAAGGTGTCGCCGTGGTGGGTGCGCTCGGTACGAACCTTCTTCGCTACCGGCGGCACCGCCGTGTCGGATGCGATCGGGGTGGCAGCGTTGCCGGGTTGTGCGTCGGTCACAGGTCTCCTATGCGTGGTCGGGCCAGTCGTCGAACGACTTCTGCGAAATCAGTTCGTAGGCTTCGATATAACGTGCGCGGGTCCGCTCGACGACGTCGGCGGGCAAGCTGGGTGGTGGATTGTCGGACGATCGGTCCCAACCCGACGCCGCCGAGGTCAGCCAGTTGCGGACGATCTGCTTGTCGAAGCTGGGTTGTACATGTCCCGGCGTGTACGAGGTGGCGTCCCAGTACCGGGACGAGTCGGGGGTCAACACCTCGTCGGCAAGGACGAGCGAGCCGTCGGGGGTTTGCCCGAATTCGAACTTGGTGTCGGCAAGGATGATTCCGCGATCCGCGGCGAGATCGGCTCCCCTGCCGTAGATGTCGAGCGTCGCGGTACGGAGGGAGTCGGCGAGCTCGGCACCGACGACGTCTGCCGCCTGCTCGAACGTGATGTTCTCGTCGTGATCACCCTGCTCCGCCTTGGTCGCGGGAGTGAAGATCGGCTGCGGCAGTTTGTCGGCCTCGCGCAGACCCGACGGCAGTACGACGCCGCACACCGCGCCGGTCTTGTTGTAGTCGATGAGACCGGACCCGGTGAGATACCCGCGGGCGACACATTCGACGGGCACCATCGGCAGCTTGTGGACCACCATCGAACGACCGACGAGCTCGGCGGGTATGCGCTCGTCGTCGGGACCACCGGCAAGGTGGTTGGGCACGCCGAGCGCGTCGAACCAGAAGAAGCTCATCGCGGTGAGGATGCGGCCCTTGTCGGGTATCTCGGGTGAGAGCACGAAGTCGTACGCCGAGATGCGGTCGCTGGCGACCATGAGGAGGGTGTCGGAATCGATCTGATAGATCTCGCGCACCTTGCCCGAGGCCACAAAGGTGTACGAATCGAGAGCTGGACGCATGCTTCGACCTTAGATGCTGCGCCGGCGCGGAGACATGTTCGGGTTGGTGGCCGAGACCTCGGACCCCCGGCCCACTCTGTGGGACCGTAGGCACATGACCTCTCCCGCGATCACCATCACCTACTGCACGCAGTGCAACTGGCTGCTGCGCGCGAGCTGGATGGCGTCCGAGCTGCTGAGCACCTTCGGCACCGACCTCGGCTCGGTGACCCTGGTGCCCGGCACCGGCGGCATCTTCCGCATCGACGTCGACGGGACGCAGCTCTGGGAACGCAAGGCCGACGGCGGGTTCCCCGACGCCGCCGAACTCAAGCGCCGCCTGCGCGACACCGCGCTGCCCGACTGGCAACTCGGACACTCCGAAAAGAAGTGAGTGGTTTCGACAAGCTCAACCAGCGGCGGCACAGCTCAACCAGCGGCGACACGGCTCAAGCGGCTGGATGCGGCGCCTAGAGGATGGGTGCGGGCACGTAGTTGGCGGCCTCGGGGTTGTCGGCGATGAGCTTCTCGGCGGCGGCGATGACGTCGGCGACCTGGCGGCCTGCGGCTCCGACGAACGCCTCCTTGTCGTCGAGTAGCGCGTCGAGCTGGGCGCGGTCGAGGGGGATACGGTCGTCGGCGGCGAGGCGATCGAGCAGGTCGGGCTCGCGACCTTCCTCCCGCATCGCAAGCGCAACCGCGACGGCGTTCTCCTTGATCGCCTCGTGCGCGGTCTCGCGCCCCACGCCCGCCCGCACCGACGCCATCAGCACCTTGGTGGTCGCGAGGAACGGCAGGTAACGGGCCAATTCCTTCTCGATGACCGCGGGGTATGCGCCGAACTCAGCGAGCACGGTCAGGAAGGTCTCCAGCATGCCGTCGATCGCGAAGAAGGCGTCCGGCAGCGCGACGCGTCGAACGACCGAGCAGAACACGTCGCCCTCGTTCCACTGCGCGCCGGCGAGTTCGGCAGCCATCGAGCCGTAGCCGCGCAGCACCACCTGCAGGCCGTTGACACGCTCACAGCTGCGCGTGTTCATCTTGTGCGGCATCGCCGACGACCCGACCTGGCCCGGCTGAAAGCCCTCGGTGACCAGCTCGTGGCCCGCCATCAGCCGGATCGTGTGCGCCAACGACGACGGCCCCGCACCCACCTGCACCAGGGCAGACACGACGTCGTGATCGAGCGAGCGCGGGTAGATCTGGCCGACAGATGTGAGCGATCGCGCGAATCCGAGATGCCCGGCGACACGCGATTCGAGTTCGGCGAGCTTCGACGCGTCGCCGCCCAACAGGTCGAGCATGTCCTGGCTGGTACCCATCGGCCCCTTGACGCCACGCAGCGGATAGCGGTCGATGGTTTCGTCGACGCGCTGCAACGCGATCATGAGCTCGTCGGCAGCGGAGGCAAACCTCTTGCCCAACGTCGTGGCCTGCGCGGCGACGTTGTGACTGCGTCCGGCCATCACCGTCGAGCTGTACTGCGCAGCATGCTCGACGAGTCGTGCGAGCACCGTGATGCCGTGCGCGTACACGTGACGCAACGACTGCAGGACCTGCAACTGCTCGACGTTCTCGGTGAGGTCGCGGCTCGTCATGCCCTTGTGGATCTGCTCGTGCCCGGCGAGCGCGTTGAACTCTTCGATGCGCGCTTTCACGTCGTGGCGGGTGACGCGCTCACGCTCGGCGATCGACGCGAGGTCGATCTGGTCGATGACGGCCTCGTAGTCGGCGACCGCACCGGCGGGGACGTCGATCCCCAGATCCTGCTGCGCCTTCAGAACGGCCAGCCACAGGCGGCGTTCGAGCGCGATCTTGTTGGTCGCCGACCAGATCTCGGCGAGGTCGGCAGACGCATATCGACTGGCCAGAACATTGGTGATGGCAGGTTTCGACACGTCAACAGTCTAGTCGTGCGGTCGGCAGTCGCCCTCCACGGGCGTATGGCCGCGCACCGGCAACGGGCGCCGGCTCAGATCGCGATGCACGTCCCGCCGGAGCCGTAGCCCTGATGCACCCGTGCCAGCGTCAGCTTCGACCGCACATTGTTCTGTTTCGTGTAGAGGTATCTGTCGCCGATCCGCCGCGGAATCCACTTCACCGTGGCCTGTCCGCCCGCGGGTTCGGCGCTCCCGATGAGCCGTGGCGTGTAGCCCTTCCTGCCCTCCCAGAACGTGACCGTCCCGCGCGAGTTCACCAGTCCCGTCAGCCAATACGTGCATCCGGTTCCGTAGACCACCGATGAGAACGGAACTCCCGGATCGGGCGCCTGAACCGGTTCGGCCGACGCCGCACCCTGCGCCGACAAGGCTCCGAGGAGCACGCCGACCACTACGACGACGGTCGCCACAGCCCGACCGATCACACGGCGCCACGCCACGGCGGTCCTCCGATCCGTCACTGTGAATCCTCCAATCGCGGGGCCAGTACGTCGACGACCTCACCGAGCGCATCGCGCGTCGCGGCGACCGGCGACGATCCATTACCGAGTGCACCGAGAACGGCCCCGTCTTCGATGGCGATGAGGTTCTCGATGTGCGCCGCCCGCGCCAACCGTCCCGATCTGTCGAGCACGACGAGGTGTGTCGAGGCGAGTGTCGCACGTCGCGCGGCCACGACGTCGTAGAGCCGTGGGTATCTCGGTGTGAGCGCGATCATCTCGTAGCGGGCCGCCAGCTCGTCGTAGGGGGTGTCCTCACCGACGAAGACGTCGGCGAGGATCTCCGCGGTCGCGTGCCCTCCTCGACGACGCCGCGCAACCGCTTCGCCCCGATCGACGATCGCCTGCTCATCGGCCCGCGAGACGAACGCCGCGGCCTCGGCCATCAGGTCTTCGAGCGAGCCGAAGTAGTACGTGGTCGACGCGAGTGGCAATTGCGCACGATCGGCAACTGCTCGGTGACGCACGGCGTCGAAGCCGCCTTCCAGCAACAACTCTCCGGCAGCCGCGATGAGACGCGACCGCCTGCGCTCTCCCTTGGGAGTGGTCGCCGCCGTCATGGCCCCCATGCTGCCAAGCGATCTCACTACGCGGTTGGCTTTCGCAAATCTCGACCTCGTGATCACACGCGTTGAAACTCGTGCCTGAGTCGGCTTCGCCGTGGATCACGAGGCATGGGTTCCCTCCGCGCTTCTCGACGGAGGTTCACGTTCGACAAATACCCCTAGGGGTATAGTGGATGGCAGTACGTACCCATTTCCAGGAGGCGCAACATGGTCGGCGACGACGAAGCGATCACCGTCGTACTCAACAGATTGCGCCGTGCGCACGGTCAGCTCGCAGGCGTCATCTCCATGATCGAGCGGGGTCGCGACTGCAAGGACGTCGTCACGCAGCTCGCCGCGGTCTCGCGTGCACTCGATCGCGCCGGGTTCAAGATCGTCGCCATGGGCCTGCGTGAATGCCTCACGGGCGACGAGGCGACGACGGAACCCATGACAGAAGAACAGCTCGAGAAGCTCTTCCTCGCCCTGGCCTGACATCGGCCCGAGATCCGGCCGTACAGAATCACCGGCCACGCCGTACAGAATCACCGGCCACACAGAAAGGAAGCGCCATGCAACTCGGCTACTCCACCACCCTCACCACCGACTTCGACGACGCCGTCGCCCGCACCCGCGCGGCGCTGGGCGAGCAGGGATTCGGCGTGCTGACCGAGATCGACGTCACCGCGACGTTGAAGAAGAAGCTCGACGAAGACATCGAGCCCTATCTGATCCTCGGTGCGTGTAATCCGGGTCTCGCGCATCGCGCGCTCGGCGTCGAACGGCAGATCGGTCTGCTGCTGCCCTGCAACGTGGTCGTCCGGGCGAATCCCGAGGTCACGGGCGAGGTGATCGTCGAAGCGATGAACCCCGACATCATGGTCGCGGTCACCGATGCACCGGGGCTACCCGACGTGGCCGCCGAGGCATCGACCAAGCTGAAGGCGGCGATCGCCGCAATCTAGCCGGTGCCCACTATCCTGTGAACTCGATGAGCACCGATCACCCAGCCACCGAGCGAACCTCGCGCGCCGGCACCGCCTCCGACGCACCGTCTGCGCAGCCCAACCGCCGGGCTGTTCTCGCGTCCGCACTGGGCGTCTCAGCTATCGGAGCCCTGTCTGCGTTGTCGCTGTCGGCGTGCTCGCGGTCGGATGCGGTGACGGTCGACGAGCGTCGAGCGGCGGCCCCTCGTTCGGCCGACGACGAGCTGCCCGTCGAGACCTCGCCCGCGCCGATCGCCGAGGGCCCGAAGCTGATCACCGGGAGCTTCGTCTCCGCCAAGATGGGTGGTCGGCCGACGCGTTGGGCGGTCGCACGTCCCTCGGGTGTGACCGGGACGCTTCCCGTCGTGGTGGTCCTGCACGCGTTGAACACCAACGAGCAGTCGATCTTCACCAGCAAGCTCAGCATCCAGACCGTGCTGCAGGAGTACGTCGACGCGGGCAATGCACCGTTTGCGATTGCCGCTGTCGACGGCGCGCGCAACTACTGGCATGCGCGCGTCGACGGAACCGATGGCGGCGCAATGGTTCTCGACGAGTTCATCCCGATGCTGGCGAGCAACCCCGAACTCGACCTGTCCACCGAGCGACTCGGACTTTTCGGCTGGTCGATGGGCGGTTACGGGGCGCTGCGCCTCGGAGCGCTGCTCGGCGCACCTCGCGTGGCCGCGATCGCGGTGAGTTCGCCTGCGCTGTGGGCAGATCCGAACAATTTTCCGCAGCGGGCCTTCGACAGCTTCGACGACTATCAGCGCAACTCGCTGTTCGGCCAGCAGCGCGCGTTCGACAAGATCCCCCTACTGATCACCATCGGGTCGAGCGATCAGTTCTTCACCTACACACGCCAGTGGGCGGCGGGCCTGCACCCACCCGCAGCATTCGGCACGGCGGCGGGTGGACACACAAATCGCTACTGGCGCAGCGTTCTTCCCGATCAGGTGGCGTTCCTCGGGCGCGAACTGGCCCGTTAGAGCACCGGTGAGATCAGATACTGATCTCACCTTCGAGCGCGGCCCTGCCGATGTCGGTGCGATGATGCGAGCCCGGCAGCTTGATCGCGTCGATTCGCTCGTACGCCTGGGCGCGCGCCTCGGCGAGGTCGGCACCCACACCGAGCACCCCGAGTACCCGACCTCCCGCCGAGACCACTGCACCCGAAGCGTCGATTGCCGTCCCCGCGTGCAGCACGCCCTCGCCGCCTGCGCCGATGATCACGTCGCCCGTGCGTGGCTTGCCGGGATAGTTCTCCGCTGCGACCACCACAATGACCGCCGCGCCGTCTTCCCACTCCAGTGGGGGCAGATCGGCCAGGGTGCCGGTTGCCGTCGCGTTGAGCGCTTGTCCCAGAGGCGATTTCAGCAGTGCGAGCACCGCCTGGGTCTCGGGATCGCCGAAGCGGCAATTGAATTCGACGACGGCCGGTCCGTCGTTGCCGATCGCGAGTCCGGCATAGAGCAATCCGGAGAACGGCGTGCCGCGTCGAACCAACTCTGCGGCAACAGGTTTGACCACGTCGTCGACGATCTGCGTGGTCATCTCGTCGGGTAGCCACGGCAGCGGCGTGTAGGCACCCATGCCACCGGTGTTGGGTCCGGTGTCGTTGTCGCCGACGCGCTTATGGTCCTGTGCGGGGATCAGCGGTACCACGGTCTCGCCGTCGACCAGGCAGAACAGCGAGACCTCCGGCCCGTCGAGGAAGCTCTCGAGCAGGACCGGGTGGCCGATCTCGAGGCATTCGGCCGCGTGGCTGCGCGCGGCCGCGCGGTCGGTGGTCACGACGACGCCCTTGCCCGCGGCCAAACCGTCGTCCTTGACCACCCAGGTCGGGCCGAAGCGATCAAGAGCGGCATCGAGTTTGGCAGGGTTGTCGACGACCTCGCTGTGCGCGGTGCGGACCCCGGCCGCGGCCATGACGTCTTTGGCGAAGGCCTTCGATCCCTCGATCTGTGCCGCTTGTGCTCCGGGGCCGAACGTCGCGAACCCGGCGTCACGCAGCACGTCGGCCACACCGAGAACCAGCGGCACCTCGGGGCCGATGACGACGAGATCGGCGTCGAGCTGACGCGCGAGGGCCAGCACACCGTCGGACGACACGACGTCGACGGCGTGATTGGTGGCGATCGACGCAGTCCCCGCGTTACCGGGCGCGACGTGCAGTTCGGTGACCGACGGATCGCGGGACAGGCCGAGGAGCAGGGCGTGTTCACGGCCGCCCGAGCCGATGACTAGTACGCGCACGCCCACGACTCTAGTGGTTGGAGTGCACGCGAAGCAGCACAGGTGGGGCGGCGTCGACGCGGCCGAGCGATGTCACGACACCACGACGTCGAGTCCCATGTCGACGAGCGCTTGCGCGCGCCGCGGCACGCGGAAGGCCTCGTCGACTATCACGATGAAGACCGGCGCCAACGCGACCACCACGACGGAGATCGTCAGCGAGACCCCGGCAAAGGCCATCCACACCCCGGCGACGAGTAGCGCAACGGCCCCGACCGCGCACAGCAGCGAGACCGGGTCGAATTTCACCAGGTAGTCGTACATGCCGAGAACAGACAGACAGTAGATACCCAACGGCACCGCGACACATGCCACGACGGCACCCGCGCTGATCTTCGCCTCGTGCTCGGTCCAGAGTGCTGCCACCTCGAGGCCTGCTCCGGTTGCCGCGGCCGACATGAAGATCACGGTGTGTCCATAGCCCCAGACGACAGGACCGCCTCGGCAGATTGACCCCCATTGAATTCGAGACCATCATCAACCACGAGGCCCCTCAGGCCGCGTGACTAACCCTGTCACCTATCCGTGCACCAGGCCCGACCTCCTTCGCGCTTCCACGGGTTCTTCCGGAGTATCGCTCACCTCCTGTGACATGACTTGTTCGCACCTACACGGCCATCTCGCCGTCATCGGCAAGCCTCGTTTGCGCTTCGCTGCACTCCTCGCCCACGAAGGACATGTCTGCCCGCACATCGCGCAGGGCGAGAGCGAGACCTGGGGTCAAGATCAACCGCCATAGATACCGCCCGGTCTTTCGCAGCTCGCGCCGCCACCGCGAACGCGAACGTCTTTGCAGGCTCTCTCGCAGCTCACGTATCCCTTTACTGTTTCTCAAAGCTACGTCTCTAGTGACCGCGAACATCGAGAACAAGAAAAAGAATGTTGCTACGCCGAAACTCACCGCTGCGGCGCTCCAGACGGACGTCGGGAGCGACTTAGCTACCGCCAGCATTGCCGCTGCCGCTCCTAAGCCCATCACCACTGCGGCGTACATGCTGAAGAAGCATTCGAATCGTCGAGACGATGACAAGGAACAAGCCCGGACAACCCAGTTCACGGCCAACCCCCATACCGCCGGGATGGCCGCTACACCGACCCAGGCATACCACGGCGACGCCGCCGACTGACCGTCCCAAAGCCGCGACGCCAACCAGGCCACGAAGGTGCCCAGTACCGCTAGGACTGCCAGCTCGCTTAGACAACGCGCTGCCAGCCAACGGCCCCATTGGCCGCTCTTGTCTCTGACACGACTGGCAGCCATGAATGACGGGCCCAGTGCGTAAATCCAGCGGCGCTTACTCACAGTGAGCTTCTCTAGACGCACTGTGGACCACTCGACGTAGCGGCGATCAGACAAGTGAGGCTCACGAGGTGCAATCACCGCCAAGAAGACCATCAGCACAGCAGTCGTCGAACCAAAGACCGCCCCACCGGCATCTTCTGTATTCCTAATGTCCGACCACTGCATAGTCGCGGCAATAACCCCCACGAGGGCGGTCAGCTTCATCGACGCGGTCACCATCCGCCGCCAGTACGACATTTCGTAGACGTCAGATCGTCGCGCCAGACCACTCGTACGCACAACAAGAGCAACGTTCAGTGTCGCTAGAACTGCGACAGCTGGATACAAATAGCTCTGCGCCACCGACGGAGTCACTAAACGATTCCAATTTGTCGTCGCCAGCAACGACGCGACCAACGCGCCCGCGAAAACGCCGATGATTCCCACTGCCGCAGCTTCTTGTCGAGCCTGCCGAGCACGTCGATCCTCATGCCGCCGCCACGGCGGTGGGTCAGTCGCAAGATTGCTGGACCTCACCGGGCCCTCCAGTCTGGGTCGTCAAGTTCGAACAATGTTGGCTGTCCGGGCATCCCGACGACGAGCGCTTCACGCACCCGAACGTCGTCCCACCCATCGATCATCGCATCACGCAACGCAACTGCCCGCGCTCGTCGTGCTTCACGATCGAGGCCCGTAGAGCCACGCGCCCAGCCGCTACAACCGCTACAACCGCCGCGGCGCTTACGTCCCATGTCGGCAAGACTGTGTGACTGAGTTCCCTCGACCAGGTGCCCAACTCCTACAGCCACGCACAGCGGGTTGTCGCACTCGTGCACCGCGACCACGCCACCGTGGATCACACCGAAAGTCGCCGCGATCGCGAAGCGCTGAGCGCGTACCACCCGCGGCCCTCCCGGCCGGTTCACCCAGAATCGTCCATACCCGTCACCGATAGCGCTGGCGAAAACCGTGCATGCACCAGAGGGACCCGCCACACAGAATCGCCGAAACCGTTTGATCTCAGCGAGCCGAAGAAGGCGGTGCGCCAGTGACCTTCCGCGAGGTAGTGGGCCACCTGCGTACCCGCCACCGAGAAGATCACCACGAAAACGAGGTCGAAGAACAACTCGAGGTTGGTCGCCGAGCGTCGTTCCTCGTGCGGGTCCCGGCCCGTCATCCGACTCAGTCGATGTCCGATCGTCAATGCCACGATCAGAACCTTAACGTCGAGGGGCGTCGACGTCAGGTCACTCAAACCAGACCGGAGCAATCGCAACGCGCGGTTGTCTATTCACTCCTGCCCTGCGAGTTCCCGACGTCGACGTCGGGCGACTACTTGGGAGCGGTCAGGTCGTAGGTGGTCACACCGTCGACCGTCTTCGCGGTGAAGTTCTGCTCCACCCACGTGGCGATCTGACTCGACGGCCTGCTGTCCGAACCCCCACCGAATCCACCGCCACCGATGAAGTAGTGAATCTTCTTCTGCTCCACCAGCTTCTGGAACTCTGCGAGCGTCGGCGACGGATCGGTGCCGTTGAAGCCGCCGATCGGCATCACGGAGTAACCGGACTCGAGTTGGTAGCCCGACGCCGTGTTCGAGCCGACGGCCGCTGCGACCCAGGTGAAGTCCTGGGCGTCTGCCTTCAGCAGAGACAGCATCTGCGCGCTGGGCTTCGACCCGTTGAGCAGGCCGCCACCGGGGCCACCCATTCCGCCGCGTCCTCCTGCAGATCGCGAGCCCGTACCGTTCTGCGATTGCCCGGGCCGCCACATCTGACCCTGCTGGCCCGGTTGTCCCGGTTGCTGACCTGCCTGACCCGGTTGACCTGCCTGACCGGCGCCGCCCGCCATCGGCGGCATGCCGCCGGTTCCACCGAAGCCTGCGCGGCCCATGCGCATTCCGCCGCCCGGGCCGAATCCGCCCTCGACGCGCGGTCCGGCGCTGATGATCGAGCCCTGCTTGGCCGTGGTGATGGTGTCGACCGTGTACGCCAACGGGCCTGCGAGTGCGGCGATCACCGACATCGCGATCGCGAGCGCACCGACGTAGGCGCGTTGCGCGAACAACATCGCGGCACCCCCGACGATCCCGAGGAACAGCACCACGTAGCGCAGCCATGGCACGAAGTCCGACGACCGTGCGAGGAGCGCGAAACCCCAGATCGCCGCAATCCACACCGCGGCGGCAAGCACACATCGGACCCACACCTTGTCGCGTGCACGCCAGGCCACCGCGGCACCACCGGCGAGTACGGCGGCGACGGCCGGCGCGAGGGCAGCGGTGTAGTAGCTGTGGAAGATGCCCGCCATGAAGCTGAACACGGCCATCGTCACGAGCAGCCAGAGCCCCCACACGACGAGGTAGGCGCGTCGCGTGTCGGTGCGCTTGGCCCTACCGATGATGATCAGCGCAGCGATACCGAGCACCAGTGCCGACGGGATCAGCCAGGCGATCTGACCACCCTGCTCGGGCTGGAACATTCGCAGCAGTCCGGGCTGTCCCCACATGCCACCGCGACCACCGGGCGCGCCCGGTCCCGCGAAGTCGGCACCCATTCCGCCGGGCCCCGCTGCCGAACCGCCGTAGGTACTGCGCCCCATACCCGGTCCGACGCTACCGGTCTCGTTGCCACTGAGGCGACCGAAACCGTTGTAGCCCAACGTCAATTCCATCACGGAGTTGTTCTGCGATCCGCCGATCCACGGCCGCGACGACACCGGCCACAGCGCGACGGCGAGCAGCCACCAACCCGCGCTGACGATCATCGCACCGAGGGCGGCGAAGCAGTGCGTGAGGCGCCTGCCCCACCCGCCGGGACCGAACGCGAAGTAGGTGATCGCAAGTCCCGGCACGATCAGCATCACCTGCAACTGCTTGGTGAGGAAGCCGAACCCGACGAACACGCCGACGAGGATCATCCACCGAAGCCGCCCTGTCTCAACGGCTTTCAGGCACGCCCAGACCGCGGCGATCATCAACAGGATGAGCAGCGCCTCGGGATTGTTGAAGCGGAACATCATCGCGGCGACCGGGGTGAGCGCCAACGTCGCACCGGCGAGAATACCCGCCCAGTGTCCGAAGTACCTGCGGGTCATCCAGTAGAGCAACGCCACCGATGCCACACCCATCAGGGCGTTGGGCACCAGGATCGCCCACGAGTTCAACCCGAAGATCCGCACCGACAGCGCCGGAATCCACAGCGACGCAGGCGGCTTGTCGACAGTGATCGAGTTCGCCATGTCCGACGACCCGAAGAACCATGCCTTCCACGACTGCGACCCCGCCTGGATCGCCGCGGAGTAGAACGAGTTGGCCCAACCGTTCGCCGAGAGGTTCCAGAGGTTGATGATCGTCGTCGCGATCACTAGTGCGGCAAGCGATCCGCGCTCCCAGAGTCTCGTGCGTGCCATCGAACCGGCCGAGGTGTCGACAGGCGCACGGCCCCGGGAGTCCGGGGCCGTCGCCGATTCTGCTGTGGTGGTCATCGTCTCGATTCTTGCTCGGTGGGGCGGCTGGCAGCAGTGTGACCGGCCTCGTGAATGCGGTGCGACGTCATTCCGTTGCCTCTGCGGTGCGTCGCAGGTGAGCACGGAACACCCACCGCAATCCGACGAAGCGAGTCGCAGTGGCCACCAGATTGGCGACGATCAGCACGACGAGCTCGGCATGCTTCGACGCTCCCGGCGCGTAGGCGTGTAGCCCTGCGAGTGCCCCCGCGGTGACCGCCCAGCCGAACAAGAACACGCCGAACCCGAAGAGCTGATGTTTGAGAGCATCCTCGCGGCCGTGCACACCGAAGCTGAACTTGCGGTTGGCCGCGGTGTTGAGCACCGCGGTCACCGCGAGTGCAACGAAGTTGGAGACCTGCGCACCGAGGATCGAGTGCAGCAACAGGTAGAGCACCGCATACGCGGCCGTCGACGCCACCCCGACGACGCAGAACCGGACGAGCTGACCGACCATGCCCGGTGGCACACCCGCGATGTCGGGACCGGCCGCGCGCTCACGGCCGACCGTCGAACGCAGTTCAGCGATGGGCAGTCGACCCCGCGCCAGCGCGTAACCCACGCGGGCGCAGCCCTTGAGATCGTCGACCGCGGTGGACACGATGTCGACGGTGCTGTTCGGGTCGTCGACCCAATCGACAGGAACCTCGGCGATCCGCAGCCCGATGCGCTCACCGAGCACGAGCAGTTCGGTATCGAAGAACCAGCCTGTGTCCTCGACGTAGGGCAACACCTGACGGGCGATGTCGGTGCGCATCGCCTTGAAGCCGCACTGGGCGTCGGAGAACTTGGCGCGCATCGTCGTACGAAGAATGAGATTGTATGAGCGCGAGATGAATTCGCGCTTGGTGCCACGTACCACGCGTGAACCGCGGGACAGTCGGGAGCCGATCGAGATGTCGGAGTGCCCGGACTCCAGCGGTGCGATGAGCGGCATCAGCGCGTTGAGGTCGGTGGACAGATCCACATCGCAGTAGGCGACGATCCGTGCGTCGCTGCGTGTCCACACCGCCTTGAGTGCCCTACCGCGCCCCTTCTCGTCGAGGTGTGCCACTCGGATGTCGCCGAGTTCACCCGCGAGTTCCGCTGCGATCGCGACGGTCGCGTCGGTGCTCGCGTTGTCGGCGACGGTGATGCGCGCAGTGAACGGGACGTGTGCGCGCAGATGGTCGTGGAGGCGGCGCAGGCACCGCGAGATGTCGTTCTCTTCGTTGTAGACCGGCACGACGATGTCGAGTACCGGAGCGGTGACCGATGTGTCGGCGACGATCGTCACGGGTGCCGCGGCCTGCGGGAGGGCTTCTGTCGTCATGAGTACAGATTCGGGTGCCAAACTGCAGCAACTCTGCGTCGAACCTGCCAGCTTCCTGTGAGCGTCTGGCCTGCGAAAAGAACCTCGTCGGTGGACGTCACTAGATTGGCGGGCATGACGGGAACATCGGTAGGACTGTCCGACGACGACCAAGCCGTCGCCGACGCTGTCATCACCAGCCTCGCGGGCGACGGCGCGCGCCTGCGCGACGACCAGCTCAGCGCGGTGGTCGGGTTGGTGGGGAGTTCGGGGAGCTCAGGGCCGCGTGTACTCGTGGTGCAGGCGACGGGGTGGGGGAAGTCGGCGGTCTATTGGACTGCGACGGCGATCCTGCGGTCTCATCGGCGGGGTCCGACATTGATCGTGTCGCCACTGTTGTCGCTGATGCGCGATCAGGTGTCAGCGGCAGAGCGCGCCGGACTGCGGGCGGCGACACTCAATTCGTCGAACGTCGACGACTGGTCGGCGATCGAGGCGTCGTTGCGCTCCGGCGAGCTCGACGTTCTGCTCGTCTCGCCAGAGCGCCTCGCCAATCCCGGATTCGGCAGGCGTGTGCTCGACGCGCTGTCGGGCGAACTGGGCCTGCTCGTCATCGACGAGGCGCACGCGATCTCCGATTGGGGTCACGATTTTCGGCCCGACTACCGCCGGGTCTCCGACGTCCTGCAGTCGCTCAATCCGCAGACTCCTGTTCTCGCGACCACGGCCACGGCGAACAGTCGGGTCACCGACGACGTCGCCGCGCAACTCAGCGCAGGCGGCCAGCAGTCCGAGACCCTGGTGCTGCGCGGCCCGCTCGCACGAAAGTCGTTGCACCTGAACGTGATCGATGGACTGTCGCCGATCGGGCGATACGGATGGGTCGCACAGCACCTGCCGGAACTCCCCGGTTCGGGCATCGTGTACGTACTCACCGTCGCCGACGCCGAGCGTCTCGTCGACGCGATTCGCGCGATACACGGCGATTCGGTGGCCGTCGAGGCATACACCGGGCAGCTCGATGCCGACCGCAGGCACCATCTCGAAGACGCCCTGCTGCGCAACGAGGTCAAGGCGCTCGTTGCGACGTCTGCGCTCGGAATGGGTTACGACAAGCCAGATCTCGGGTTCGTGGTGCATGTCGGATCGCCGCCGTCGCCGGTGTCGTACTACCAGCAGGTCGGGCGCGCGGGCCGGGCACTCGACGACGCCGTCGTGATGCTGTTGGCGTCGGCCACCGACAACTCGGTGTGGGACTACTTCGCGACCGCCACCATCCCTGATCCGGTGAAGATGGAGTCGGTGCTCTCGGCGTTGCGCGAGGCCGACGAGCCGATGTCAGTGCCCGCACTGGAGGCGGCGACCGGGCAGCGTCGAGGTCGAATCGAGTTGATGCTCAAGCAACTTGCGGTCGACGGCGCTACCGAACGCGGGCCCGACGGGTGGTCGGCGACGGGTACGCCATGGACGTTCGACACAGCCCACTACGACGGCGTCGTCGCGGTGCGGCGTCGCGAAGCCGACATCATGCGCAGCTACATCGCAGGCCGACAATGTCTGATGCAGTTGCTCACCGAGTCGCTCGACGACCCGCAGGCACAGCCGTGCGGGCGCTGTTCGGTGTGCACGGGAGCTCTGACCCCGCCGCTGACCGCCGACGTCGATCCCGCCGTCGTGCGCACGATCACCGGCGACCTTCGACGTTCCGCACAGATCCTCGAACCGCGAAAGATGTGGCCAGGTGGCGATTTCGGGCGTCGCGGACGCATCGCAGCCGACCTCGCCGCCGAACCGGGAAGAGTGCTGGCACACGCCGACGCTCCGGAGTGGACCGACCTCCTCGCCGCCGCTCGCGCCGACGATCCGCAGGCGCTTGCCGACCTCGGCGATGCCGCCGTGGCGACACTGTCGTCATGGGTGCGGCAGTCGGGAGTGCGCCCCGACATCATCATGTCGCTGCGGCTGACCGGCACCAACCTGGCCGATCAGCTCGCCGAACATCTACGCGTCGTCGGCAAGCGGCCGGGCGGACATCTGCCGGTGCGACAGGGCAACCCGCCCGATCGCGATGCACCCGGCGCCGTCGAGGCCGCGTACTGGCGCGACCATCTCGGCGAACCGCCCCCGGAGGTCGCGGGTCAGAACGTGCTGCTCGTCGTCGACGAGTCGCGGTCGGGGTGGGCGATCACGCTCGCCGCCGCCATACTGCGTGAGGCTGGCGCCACCGCGGTCATGCCGCTGCTGATCCATCGGAGCGTCTGAACCGCTCCTTTGGCCGCGGGAGTTCGCGGGTACCGCGCCGTAGCACTGCGCCTCGGTGGCGCCGACGGTGTCAGTACGTGCGCCTGGGGCGCTGTCACGAGCGCCCCACTATCGTTGCCGCACAGGCGGTCAACGCCGCCTCGACATACGTGTCAATTGAAGGCGATCCGGAGTGGTCGACGCTATCGCGACGTGATCGAGCCGCACAGCGCCGACGCCGCGTGTGGATAACCGAATTCGACGCTCCGAAAGTGTCATAGGCGGTCGCTAGAATTGATAGCGGGGACAGTGCGCCAACTCGAATCATGTTGCTGCGCAGTTTGTTTCGCCGATATATAGTGATCGAATCCCTTGACTCGAACGTCTGTTCTCCCCATAATGGACATATGCCCCCACTCCCCCACCTTCTCGACCAGCTGCGCGATATCCGTATCAAAGACGACGCCAACGCACGCGAACTACAGGCCGCGACAACAACACTCATGATGATGCGCAACGTCGTCGACCATCTCCTCGCCGTGCACGCCGCCGCGATGGACCGCCTCGGCGTTGCCGGGCCGGGCGGCAAAACCCGGGCACTACTCATCGCCATGGGCGCCGCACCCGCAGCAGCATCCCGGTGGTTGCAGATCGGCGCAGCCCTACCGAGACTGCAGCGACTACCCGGCTACAGCGAAGACGGCGCATTCCCCAGCGAACACGTCAGCGCGATCGTTTCCGGACTGGCCCACATCGAGAAGCGTTCAGCCAAAGCCACTTCCGATGAGGAACGCCTCAACCATGAGCGCACACTGATCGCACAGGCCTCCTCCGGTGCCACACCCCGCGAGATCGCACTCACCGCACGCGCCCGAGCCAACGACGCCGCAGACGACCACGGAGGCATCCCCGCGGCAGAAGACCGCACCATCAACACACTCTCGCTCACCCAAACCAGCGACGGACGCACCGAGATCCGCGGCGACGTCGACGTGGTGACAGCCGAAAAACTGCACAGCGCAATCGAGTCGCTGTCAGAAGAAC
>NZ_DLSO01000003.1:70211-70374 GCF_002500165.1 Gordonia sp. UBA7860
ATCCTCGACCTCGCCGCCACCATCGACACCCCCTTCATCACCGCACCCAAAACCCATCTCGCACTCGTGGTTCCGGCAGCCACACCCAACCAGGCCTACCTCCAATGGGCCGGACCAGTCACCGAACTGACCGCACGAACACTCGCCTGCGACACCTCCATCA
>NZ_DLSO01000003.1:70721-70937 GCF_002500165.1 Gordonia sp. UBA7860
AAAGCCATCACCATCCGCGACCACTGCTGCATCAAATGCGGAGCACCCGCCTCCTGGACACACGTACACCACATCACCCACTGGATCGACGGCGGCACAACAGATCTCGACAACGGCTGCCTACTCTGCCCCTCCTGCCACACCCAGATCCACGCCAGCGACTGGGACATCACCATCGGCCACGACCGCCACCCCTGGCTCATCCCACCCGCCACC
>NZ_DLSO01000093.1:0-559 GCF_002500165.1 Gordonia sp. UBA7860
GCCCGATGTGTGACGACTATCTCACTGACCGTACGTACAGTCAATAGTCGCACCGCGGCTCGATCCAGCCGCTTTCCGAGTATGAGAAAACCGCTCTCAGCTGGGCGTTGCGCCTCCGTCGAGGACCTCGTACACCGCCGCACGGACGCGACCGGTTGGATCGATCAAGGCATCGATGCCTTCGCTGGACAGCATCAGGCCTCGAAGGATCAGCAGCACATACGTGGTGGCGACGTCGTCGTTGGACTGCGAACCGGCAGGGTTGAACCACGTCCACATCCATTGCGTACCGCCAAAGATCTGCAACGCCAGGATCGACGAGTTCCCGTCGTGGAAGACCCCCGTGCTCATCCCCTCGTCGAGGATTGCCTTGACGAGATCACGGTATTCGTGGCGTAGGTCGCGGGATCGTCGCATCGACGGGGCGTCGTTGAAGCGCACGATCTCACGCTGGAACGCGACCGTTTCCGTTCGCCCGTAGGTCTGGTACATGGTGAACGCCCAGACCAGACCCGCCAGACGTTCCTCGACGGCGTCGAGGCGCCCGACAATGTCTTGC
>NZ_DLSO01000093.1:614-1035 GCF_002500165.1 Gordonia sp. UBA7860
CTTCGACGAGGCGCTTCTCCATGTAGCGCTCGTGGGCGTCGGCGAACAGCCGTTCCTTGGTGCCGAAGTGGTGGACGATGGTGCCCTTGCTGATGCCCAATTCGTCGGCGATGGATCCGAAATTGGTGCCGTCATACCCCGACTCCGCCACGTGGCGAATGAATGCGTCCCGAATCTCGTCACGGCTACTCGGGCGCGCGTTCGCTGTCGAGCGCCGTTTACTCGTCGAAACCGATTCCGTCACCACCTCAGTTTGCCCTCCCCCTCGCCCACGCGGGCAGCCGCGCCAAGGTCGCGCCCGCGTCCGCGTCGAATTCCGCCCGACCAATCGGGGCTCACTGGGGCTCAGACCTGTTCACCATCCAACGACGCAGCCAGATGTGTGTCGTATCGAAAGAGTTGGGTGCTGCAGCACCCACAT
>NZ_DLSO01000093.1:1271-4179 GCF_002500165.1 Gordonia sp. UBA7860
TGCTGCAGCACCCACATCCTTACGCAAGACACACATTTACCGCACCGATCGGCACAGACGCACCAATCGAAGCGTCGAGAGGTGACCTTCAGGAGTTCAGCAAGAGTCGTACGACCGCGAACGCGCCGACTGCGAGCAGCGCAGTCGCCATCCCGATGCCGAATGACCTCGTGCGGGATGGTTGCACCAGTCCGAGCGTTGCCAGCAGGTACAGGGCCCATGACAGCGGGCTGGCCAGGCCGCAAGCCAACAGTAGCGATCCCACGGCTGCACCAAGGATCGACCACACCTCGGCTCTCATAAGTCGGCCAGCAACAGGAGGGTCAGCGCGAGGGCCGAACCGATCAAACCAGCAGCTATCCCTGCAGTCAGTGGTCGAAGCAACCCGAACTCCCGGGATCGACGTAACGGTAGGAGCCGAACTGCCAGAACGACGACTCCGACGCCGATAAACGCGATCAGGAGCGGCGCCACCGACGATCTGTTGTGCGACACGATAATTGTCGCGATCCCGACAGCGAGGCCGCCCGTGACACTCGCTGACGCCCCTGCGACCAGTGCGCGAAGCGAATTCGACGTCTCCGCCCGCAGCCCCCGACTCACCTGTCACCCCGTTCAATTCGCGGCGGATCAGCCCGAGAACCGAGTGTAGTGCCGTCGTGCTCGACCGGGGACTGCGGCCTGGAATAAGGATCATTGACCATGTACGGCGGGCTCGTAGATTGCGGATAGAGAGTGCCATCACCGACGGCCCGATCAAGCGGAAGGTTGAGCAAAGGCCCAGCCGTCGAGTCCGCACCTATCGTTGCCTTCCCGCCAGGCATGTACTGATATATCGTTTGCGGGGCCTCACCGTTGGACGGGTAGCCATACACCTCGACAGCAGGATAACCGGACATCGTGCCGTTCACCGACGGTGGAGCCCCTTCCCCGGGTATCGCGACGGCGCCGTGCACTGTTTCACGCACCAGACTGGCACCGACATCTCCCCCGGGCGCAAATGGGTTCGCGAACTTGTACTTGATATTAACTTGCCCATCTGCCCCTTCTGATGCACTCACATCAGGCTTCCCGACTTTAACCTCGCCTTTGGTCGACACGGACGGGTTCTGTCGCGCCACGATGAGCCCGTGGTCGTAATCAATCCATATATTCGCACGACTGGATTCTGGCGTTGCACGCGGATCGAATCCGCGATTATCCCCCAAGTCATAGTGAGGGACATTTAACACCTCACTCCGAGGGATAAAGGCGTTCATCGCCACTAGGCCACGCCCCGGCTGTGGCGTGAATCTAGCGACTTTGATCTCGCTGTTGAGTCCTTTGTTTTTCGCTGAGTAAGAATGAGGATCGAGTAGCTCCGCCATTCGCCAATCATTTGGAGAAGTCGGGTTACGGTGATACGTCTGCTGGAACGCCGCAACCTCATTGGCTCGACGGTCTGCCAGGTTGACGTTCGCCCTTTCGCCTTGCGGCGTAAGCGGAATTGACCCGTCTGCGGCGTTGATCGCTGCAGCAAGGTCTTCATCGAAACGATCTGCGGAGGCGACGACATCGTTCACGCGCCTCTGCAAGTCTTTTAGTTCCTTGTAGTACGCCGACCGGTCCTCTTCCTCCCAGCCACGCATGTCCGGTGGATGCGGATCGGACACTGTGCCGCTCAGTGGGTCAATGTCGAATCCTTCATGGTCGGCATCGGCTTGAATATTTTTTGCAGACGTCGAGAGCGTCACAGCCTCGTCGTATCAGTCACGCGCAGCAGCGGCGACTTGCCACACTTCATTCCCGTGAGCGTCGAGATCGACTCGCGTTCTGTGGGCCGCTTCTTTGGCTGCCTCCGCAGCTGCACCCGACCATGAATGCAGATCTGAAAGCTTTCCGACGTGACCATGAAGACCGGAACAAACTTGGTGCTGCCGTGAGCAAGAGCCAAAAATTGCGCCTATCTGTTCGGGGTCGAACTTCAGAATCTCTCCGAAGGCGACCATCACACCTCAAGATTCAGCGTCGATTCATCACCCTTGCTGCTGCGATACATAGCGTCAACGTTCTGATTCTCGGCGAACTCGAACCCGGCAGCCGTATGGTGCACACCCGTTGCATGTTCATCGATGCGCGCCACAAGTCCATTCGTTCTGCTACGCCACGACTGCGCCTTGGAGTTCATCGCTGAACGCGATCTTTCGAAAAGACTGTCGGTCGCTACACTCAGATCGCGATACTCGGTATCGAATGAATCGTTACCGTCTTCCGCAGCGACAGAAAGCGTCCGCCCTACGTCGTACAGGGACGCGGGTTCTACTTGCAATGCGTTCGCATCCATTGGTCTCCATCCTCTACCACGTCCAGCACGGCAGCGTAGGGACGCGGTGCGAGCGAGTACAGCGCCCGCAAGCCACCACGCAGCCCAAATAGCGTCGGCGGCAAGACCTCATTCCTCGCTGCCAAGTCCACGATGACGGCCTCACGATGTGACAATCTTGCACTAGAGCCGGGTCTCCCAGTGATGCGAAGGACAGCCCGACGCGCATTGTAGCCCGACTACTGTGTGAGATTTCACCCCAAGTCACGCGCTCGCGTCTTGCACGAAGATTAAGCATCGCAGACCATCCAGACGGTACACGACCTCTGTGACGCCGCGCACTAGAGTCCCGGTGTTGGGTCCAGCGGTCTCGGGTTTCGAGGGTGCCGATCGTTGCCGCGCCAGGCGGACGGAGTCAGTCGCCCGCAACCTCCACCATAAGACCGTCGAGCTCTGCGGTAACGGAGATCTGACACGAGAGCCGGCTTTCGGGTCGCCGTTCACTCCCCGCGTAGTCGAGCATGTCGTCCTCCTCGTCGAAAGCGACGGTAGCGCCGCTGCCGCGCCGCAGTCGGGGTCGACATAGACGTGGCAGGTCGCGCACAT
>NZ_DLSO01000029.1:0-21837 GCF_002500165.1 Gordonia sp. UBA7860
GTCTTGCCGGTGCCGGTCTGGGCTAAGCCCATGACGTCCTCACCGTCGAGCAGCGGCGGGATCGCCTGCTCCTGTACGGCGGACGGGGTCTCATATCCGAGGTCGGTGAGTGCGGAGAGGATCCGCGGGTCGATGTCGAAGTCGCAGAACTGCACGGCCGGCGGCTGGATCTCAGCAGCCTCATCGGTGGTGGGGGTGGTGGGCGCCTGCGGGTCGGCAGACGGGTGGACGGATGTCATGAATCTCCAAATAGGGCACACGGATCACGGAATGGACAGACTTCGGCATCGGAACATGCCTCGAAGTGGGCGTGTGATCGAACTCTAGCGGCCGAAGGAGCGTCATCTGTCAGACACGAAGCGGCCGGAACCTCAGTCAATCCTACCTGCCGCAGCTGCCATTGCCCGCATCGGGCTCATGTGTGACCGGACACGTCGCCTGCTCCCGGGCGGCGGTGGCCAGGCGGATTCGCTACCCTGGGAGCGGTACGAACAGCAGCCAGCCGTTCGCAGTCGACTCAAGGAGATATTTCACGTGGCTTCGACATTGGATTCCGTCATCACCCTGGCCAAACGGCGCGGGTTCGTCTTCCAGGCAGGAGACATCTACGGCGGATCCCGTTCCGCCTGGGACTACGGTCCGCCCGGCGTTGAGCTCAAGGAGAACATCAAGGCCCTGTGGTGGCAGGAGTTCGTCCGCGGGCGTGAGGACATGGTCGGCCTCGACTCCTCCATCATCCTGCCCAAGCGCGTCTGGGAGGCCTCCGGTCACGTCGAGACCTTCGTCGACCCGCTCGTCGAGTCGCTGCACACCCACAAGCGCTACCGCGCCGATCACCTCATCGAGGCCTACATCGCCAAGCACGGCCGCGAGCCGGAGAACGGACTGGCCGACATCCGCGACCCGGAGACCGGCCAGGAGGGCAACTGGACCGAGCCCAAGCAGTTCTCCGGGCTCATGAAGACTTACCTCGGTGCCGTCGACGACGAAGAGGGACTGCACTACCTGCGCCCGGAGACCGCGCAGGGCATCTTCGTCAACTTCAACAACGTCGTCACCGCCAACCGCAAGAAGCCGCCGTTCGGCATCGGCCAGATCGGCAAGGCCTTCCGCAACGAGATCACCCCGGGCAACTTCATCTTCCGCACCCGCGAGTTCGAGCAGATGGAGATGGAGTTCTTCGTCAAGCCGGGTGAAGACGAGGAATGGCACCAGTACTGGATCGATCAGCGATTCGCCTGGTACACCGATCTCGGTATCAATCCGGAGAATCTGCGGCTGTACGACCACCCCAAGGAAAAGCTGTCGCACTACTCCAAGCGCACCGTCGACGTCGAGTACAAGTTCGGCTTCTCGGGTAACCCGTGGGGCGAACTCGAAGGCGTCGCCAATCGCACCGACTTCGATCTGTCCACCCACGCCAAGCATTCGGGTGAAGACCTGTCGTTCTTCGACCAGGCGACGGGCGAGCGCTACACCCCGTATGTGATCGAGCCCGCAGCTGGTCTGACCCGCTCGGTGATGGCATTCCTGTGCGACGCGCTGACCGAGGAAGAGGTGCCGAACGCCAAGGGCGGCACCGACACCCGCACCGTGCTCCGGCTCGATCGTCGACTTGCCCCGGTGAAGGTGGCGGTGTTGCCTCTCTCGCGCAACGAGAAGCTGTCACCGAAGGCCAAGGATCTCGCCGCAGAGTTGCGCAAGTACTGGAACGTCGACTTCGACGACGCACAGGGGATCGGCAAGCGGTACCGCAGGCAGGACGAGGTCGGAACGCCGTTCTGCGTAACGGTCGATTTCGACACCCTCGACGATCAGGCCGTCACGATTCGCGAACGCGACACGATGAGCCAGGAGCGCATCGCGTTGGACCGCGTCGTCGAATATCTGGGGAGCAAACTGCTCGGGGCGTGACGTCGGGTCGCGGGTCGGTCGTTGAGTAGGCCTGACCTGCGGTGGTCTGTCACAATTGAGGAGATTTGCCGTGCGCGGCCGGACACGGGGTCCGACCGGGCGGCGAGGAGAGTGAGTGGAGTCGTGGCGGTCAGCGGGAAAGTCGTTCATTACGACACGAATAGAGGATTCGGATTCTTGGCCCCGGAGTCGGGCGGTGCCGATGTGTTCTTGCACATCAATGACATCGACATCGACGAGGATTCGTTGAAGCCAGGTGCCAAGGTCTCGTTCGACATCGAGGAAACCGATCGCGGAGCCAAGGCGGTCAACGTCGCGGTCACCGAAGAAGCGCCGGCCGACGAGTCGGGATCGGGGCGCCCGCATCGTCGCGATTCGCACGATCACCACGGTCGCTCACACGGTTCCGATCGCTCGCATGGAGCTGACCGTCGACGTCCGCGCGGAGGCGGCGGGTCACTCGATTCGGCGGCGTTCACCGAGGAGATCACCGAACTGCTCCTCGACGCCTCCGGCGACCTGACTGCCAAGCAGATCGTCGCCATCCGTCAGCGCGTCACCGACTTCGCGGTCGGTCGGGGCTGGGTGCTTGACTAGTACCCCGCTCTCTGGCCGGACCGGTATACCTCCGACTGCCGAGTACGGCGAGGAGGCCGTCGAGCGCATCGTTCGCGAGGGTGCGAAGACGGCCAGCCTGCCCGGCACCAGGACAGATCACCGCAGTGAGTACGCGCGTGACCGTGCGCGCGTACTCCATTCGGCCGCATTGCGTCGGCTCGCCGACAAAACCCAGGTCGTCGGACCACGCGAGGGCGACACTCCGCGTACCCGTCTCACGCATTCGCTCGAGGTCGGGCAGATCGGGCGGGGGATCGCGATCGGTCTCGGCTGCGAACCGGACCTCGTCGAACTCGCGGGTCTCGCCCACGACATCGGGCATCCGCCGTACGGACACAACGGCGAACGAGCGCTTGACGAGGTCGCCGTCGACATCGGTGGGTTCGAGGGCAATGCGCAGAACCTGCGCATTCTCACGCGGCTCGAACCGAAACTCCTCGACGCCAACGGCGCGTCCGCGGGTCTGAACCTGACTCGCGCGTCGCTGGACGCGACTCTCAAATACCCGTGGCTGCGTCGGCCACCGGCCCGCAAGTTCGGAGCATACGACGACGACGCCGATACCCTGGCGTGGGTTCGGCAGGGTGCGCCCGGCGATCGGCAGTGCATTGAAGCGCAGGTCATGGACTGGTCGGACGATGTCGCGTATTCGGTACACGACCTCGAAGACGGCGTCATCGCCAACCGCATCGATCTCCGGTCACTCGGCGACCCGGACGATCAACGCACGCTGGCGGCGATTGGCGTCGCAGAATTTCCCGAGCTCGAACCGGAACCGCTGATCGACGCCGCGGGCAGGCTCTCTCAGATGGACATCGTGCGGGCGGTCGGGGTGTTCGACGGCAGTCTCGACGCGTCGGTGCGGCTCAAGAGACTCACGAGTGAACTCATCGGCAGGTTCGCGTCCGCCGCCATCACGGGTACCCGAGGACAGGTCGGCGGGCGGTCGATTTCTCGCTACGACGCCGACCTGACGGTGCCACCGCTGATCGCTGCCGAGGTTGCGATCCTCAAGACCTTGGCACTGCGATTCATCTTCTCCAACGAACGCCACAAGTCGCACCAGGCACGCCAACGCGAGCGCATACACCGGGTCGCCGGGTGGTTGATGGCCGCGGCCCCCGGGGGACTCGATCCGATCTTCGTCCCGACCTGGCAGGCCGCCGAGACCGACGCCGCGCGACTGCGTGTCATCGTCGACCAGATCGCCTCGATGACCGAGGGACGCCTCGAACGGATGGACAAACAGAACTCCGGCGCCCAGGCGCACCTGGGCTGATACTACTGGCCGGATGAGTTCCCGGCGTTGACGGCGTCGAGCTTCTCCGCCAGCGCCTTCTTGGTGACCGCGCCGGTGGTGAACTCCGGCAACCTGTCGACAGGCACCGAGCCGATCATGGCGAGCAGCCCCGGGCCGTCGGCCTCGGTCACGTCGGGGAAGGAGCTCTTGACCAATTCGGTCAACGCGTCCTTGCCGCTGGGGACTGAAACCACCTCGGCGATCGTCGAATTGGTGGTCAGTGGGACGGAGATCTCGTCTCCCTTGACCTCGACGTCGGCGTGCAGGCGGATATCGCGACTCGACGCTCCCACGTCGATCCGATACGTTCCGCCTTCGACGAGGAAATCGTGGACGCGAACATCCCAGTACGCCAACACCTCTCGCGGCACGCTGATGGTCACGCGCTGCTCGTCGCCCGCCTTGACGTCGACGCTCGCGAACGCCTTCAGTTCGCGCACCGGCCGCGAGACCGACGACGTCTCGATGCCTGAATACACCTGCACGACCTCGCGTCCGTCGACCTTGCCGACGTTCGCGACGGTCACCTCGACGGTCAGACCGTCGACATCCTGGGTGACCGAGAGGTCGCGGTAGTCGAAGTCGGTGTAGGTCAAGCCATGTCCGAACGGATAGGAGACGTTCATTCTGCGCGCGTCGTACCAGCGGTAGCCGATGAACAGTCCCTCGCCGTAGGTGACGTGTTGGAACTCGCCGGGAAAGTTCAGGTAGCTCGGGTTGTCCTCGAGACGCAGCGGAATGGTCTCCGACAGTCGCCCGGACGGATTGACGCTGCCGAACAGAACGTCGGCGATGGCGCCTCCGCCCGCCTGTCCGAGGAGCGCGCCGTCGAGGATCGCGGGCGCCAGGAGCGGCGCGACGCGGATTACTCCGCCGCGTGAGAGCACCACGGCCGTACGAGGATTCACGGCCAGTACCGCTTCCGCGAGTTCTAGCTGATCGGAGGGAAGGTCGATGGTGGTCCGGTCGAATCCCTCCGACTCCTGGTGCTCGGCGAGTCCGAGGAACAGCACGACGTTGGTCGCAGATCGCGCCGCGGCGACGGCATCGGAAATGAGGTCGCTGCGGTTCTGAGAATCGTTGTCGTCGGTGGTGTATCCGGCGGCGTAGACGACTTCGGAGCCGGCGTGCCGCTTGATCTCGTCGAGCGGGATGTCGACCTTGGTGGCGTTGACCTTCGACGACCCGCCGCCCTGATAGCGCGGTTGCGCGGCCATCGTGCCGATGACGGCCAATTTTTCGGAGCTGTCCAAGGGAAGAAGGTTGTCGTCGTTGCGCAACAACACGATTGCCTGCGCCGCGGCCTCACGCGCCAGCGAGTGATGGGCGTCGACGTCGAATGTGCCGTTCTCCGAACGGATGTGCGGTGCTGCTCGTTCGACGAGCGTGATCATCCGGTCGGCAGACTCCTGCAGTGCCTGCGGGTCGAGGCGGCCGTCGTCCACGGCAGCCGCCACGTCGTCGTCGAGTTCGTCGCCCCCGAACGGCATCATCAGGTCGAGTCCGGCGGCCACCGAGCGAACGCGGTCGATCACGGCACCCCAGTCGCTGATCACCACGCCGTCGAATCCCCATGTGTCTCGGAGGATTTCGGTGAGTAGCTCGCGGCTCTCGCTCGCGTGGATACCGTTGATCCGGTTGTACGAGCACATCACCGTCCACGGTCGTGCGGTGCGGACGATGTGGCCGAACGCTCGAAGGTACAGCTCGTGCAGTGTGCGCTCGTCGATTGCGGCGCTCACCCGCATGCGATCGGTCTCCTGGTTGTTGGCCGCGAAGTGCTTGAGCGAGGCACCCACGTCGACGCTCTGCACGCCGCGTACCCATGCTTCGCCGAATCTTGCCGAGAGAACCGGGTCCTCGGAGTAGTACTCGAAGTTGCGGCCGCCGAGCGGGGAGCGCTTGAGGTTGATGCCGGGGCCGAGAACGACCGAGACCTGGCGGGCGAGTGCCTCGGTGCCGATGGCCTTGCCGATGCGGTCCGCGAGGTCGGGGTTCCAGGTCTGGGAGAGTCCGACAGCGGGCGGGAAGCAGGTCGCGGGAATGCTCTCCGACAAGCCCAGGGCGTCGGAGGAGCCCTCTTGTTTGCGCAGTCCGTTCGGGCCGTCCGTCATTGCGATTGACGGCAGGTCGCCCTCGGACTTGGTCTGCCAGAAGTTCTTGCCGCTGGTGAGTCGGGCCTGCTCTGCGGTGGACAACGACGATGTAGCCATAGGTGCTCCTCGGTGCGACGACTCGGCCCCCCGTTTTCGACCGTAGCCGATCCGTCCTCGGAAGCCGCGCGGGTTGGGCGCAGTCTCGCGCGCTTGTGGATGTAGCGGACGAGGCGAGCCGCAGAGGTCACTACACTGGGCACGTGGCAGGCCGAATTCCCGATCGTGACATCACGGCAATCCGTGAACAGACACGCATCGAGGAGATCATCGGCGACTACGTCGCACTGCGTCCGGCAGGTGCCGACCGACTCAAGGGACTGTGTCCCTTTCACGACGAGAAGACGCCGTCGTTTCACGTCCGTCCCCATCACGGTCATTTCCACTGCTTCGGATGCGGCGAGGGTGGCGACGTCTACAGCTTCTTGCAGAAGCAGGAGCACGTCAGCTTTGTCGAGGCCGTCGAGCAACTCGCCGACCGGATCGGATATCAGATCCACTACGAGGGTGGCGGGACGTCGGTCGCACGTGATCGTGGAACCCGCGCCCGCCTGGTAGCTGCCAACGCCGCCGCGCAGAAGTATTACGCCGAGCAGTTGCGAACCCCCGACGCGCAGATTGCGCGCGACTACCTCACCGAACGGAACTTCGACGCCGCTGCGGCGTCGACCTTCGGCTGCGGATACGCCCCCGCAGGCTGGGACACGATGACCAAGGCGTTGCTGTCGCAGGGCTTCGAGTTCGCCGAGTTGGAGGCGGCCGGCCTGTCGAAGCAGGGCCGCAAGGGGCCCATCGACCGATTCCATCGCCGTCTGCTGTGGCCGATCCGCAATCTCGGTGGAGACATCATCGGTTTCGGTGCGCGCAAGCTGTTCGACGACGACAACCTCGGCAAGTACATGAACACGCCGGAGACCATGCTGTACAAGAAGTCTCAGGTATTGTTCGGCCTCGATCACGCCAAGAAGAACATCGCCAAGAGTCATCAGGTCGTCGTGGTCGAGGGATACACCGACGTGATGGCGATGCATCTGTCCGGGGTGACGACTGCCGTCGCTTCGTGTGGCACCGCATTCGGTGAGGATCACCTGGCGCTGATCCGTCGTCTGATGATGGACGACTCGTACTTCCGCGGTGAGGTGATCTACACCTTCGACGGCGACGCGGCCGGAAAAGCTGCGGCGCTCAAGGCTTTTGAGGGCGAGCAATCCATCGCGGGCCAGACCTTCGTCGCCATCGCGCCGGAGGGTATGGACCCATGCGAGTTGCGGCAGAACAGGGGAGACACCGCGGTCCGGGATTTGATCGCGCGTCGGGTGCCGATGTTCGAGTTCGCCATCAAGGCCCTGCTGGCCGGGTTTGATCTGAACACCGCGGAGGGTCGTGTCCACGCACTGCGCGACACGGTGCCTGTGGTGGCCCGCATCAAAGATGTCGCACTGCGCGACGAGTACGCCCGTCAGCTCGCCGGTTGGGTTGGCTGGGAAGAAGTCGGGCAGGTTCTCGCGCGGGTGCGTGAGGAGGGTGCGCGCGTCGCTCGGGTGAACGGACGTGCATCGGCGTCTGGGCGTGGGCGACAGATGCGTCGTGACCGTCCCGAAGCGGAGAAGGCGCCGGGACCCGGGCGACCCAACCCGGATGACCCTCGCCTGTGGCCGCAGCGCGAGGCGCTCAAGGCGGCACTGCAGTACCCGGCAATCGCAGGAACCGTCTTCGATTCGCTGCCCGAGGAGTGCTTCACAGAACCCGCCTACACCGTCGTGCGAAATGCGATGTCGGCGTTGGGTGGCACGTCGTCGGGGATGGGCGGCACCGAGTGGATCGACGCCGTCAACCACGAGGTGGACAACCCGGTCGTCGGGCCGATGGTGACCGAGCTCGCTGTCGAACCGATGCCGGTCAGCGAGCAGAACATCTCGCGCTACATCGGCAGTGTGCTTGCCCGACTGCAGGAGGTCTGGGTCGGCGCGCAGATCGCCGACATCAAGTCACGGCTGCGCCGCATGGCTCCAGGTGACGACCCCGACGGCTATCACGCGGTGTTCGGCGACCTCGTGGCGTTGGAGGCGTATCGACGCAGTCTGCTCGAGCAGGCCGTCGACCCTGTCGTCGACGCCGGATGACGGTGGTCAGGCGGCGTTGAGCCTGCCGCCGGGTCGCAGTTCCTCGGGGAACATCGGCCGGTGCGGGTCCTCGGAGTTGTATCGGCAGCCACCGGAGTACGTGTGGGGGCCTTCGCAGCGGTCGGGCGTAGGGCGCGGGCGTCCCCAGATGTGGTCTGCACTCATCAGTTCGCCTCCTCGGGCTCGGACAGTGGGCGACGGCGGCGCTGCGACGGCGAAGCGACCGGGATTCTCGGCTCGATGGCCTACCGAAAGTATGGGGCGACACCTGACCGATCGGCCAGTTGACGCGAGGTTTCACTCGTGGTTGCGCGAATGTGGGTCGGGTCACCGGGCGGGCGGTTCGGCTGCAACGGGGGAGAGACGACCCGCGAGAGTCCGGGCGAAGAGGCCGTGCGGTAATCTCCCACCGGGCATGTGCCCGAACGGGGCGGTAGCTCAGTTGGTTAGAGCCGCGGACTCATAATCCGTAGGTCGCGGGTTCGAGCCCCGCCCGCCCCACGCACGACTGATTTCGGTGGAGGTCCTGGCTTTCGGTAGGAGAACGCCTGGACTGACGATGTGCTCGCTACGCCCGGCACTGGTTCCGGTGTAGATCAACCGGACCAAACCCCTCTCCGCCACGTCGTACTCGGAGTGCTCGTTGTCGAATCCTGCGGTAAGTTCTACGCACACTGAGTCAGACATGGAGATGTCACCGGGGCGGACTCTCGGCGTTTTGGGGGAATCGATGGATCGTCGTGCCTTTCTGAAGATGAGTATTGCGGGGGCTGCGGCCGGAGGAATTGCTGAGATACTCGGGGCTGGAAAGGTGCTGGCTGCGCCTTCGGCTCACGGACGGTACGAATCGCTCGTGCCGGAGATATTCATGCCTGTTCCGGCGCCGAGGCAACACTCTGAGGCCATCGTTATCGGAAGCGGATTCGGCGGCTCTGTCAGTGCGCTCAGGTTGGCCGAGGCCGGAATTCAGACGACGCTTCTTGAGCGTGGTTCTCGGTGGCCAACAGACCCGTGGCGGGACATCTACGGATCATCGGATGGCAGGATGTTCTGGCATCCGAGTAAGTCGCTGGCCGAGAAGTCGCTGACTTCTACTTTGGCGATTCCGGCATACGCAGAAACCTTGGGATCGATGGCGTCAGTTGATGACTTCGGTGGACTCTTCGAGGTGAGTTGGCACAACAATTCGGTTCTCATGTGCGGCGCGGCGGTCGGCGGAGGCTCGGTGGTGTATATCGGGATCACGGCGCAGTCGCTGAGGGTGCCATTCGACCAGGTGTTTCGCGGCGTTGTTGACTACGACGAAATGGCGCGCATTTGGTATCCGAAGGCTCTTGCGGGCCTCGGCGCGACGACCGTGCCCTCGGATGTGTACCGGCACTCCAGCTTTGACAATGCCCGCGATTTTTGGCGAGTAGCGAAGAATGCGAAGTACAGTCCCTACTTCGTGCCAGGAAACTGGCGGTGGAATGTGGTGCGCGACGAAATTGCCGGCCGTGCGAAGCCGATGACCATCACTAGCGCTGGTGCACGATCGAATGGTTCGTTGAACTCGCTGACATTCACTTACATTCCGCGCGCAGAAAGTACTGGCAAGGCCACAGTGCATCCCCGGCACCAGGTCAACGATATTCATATTGAGAGGTCTGGGCGATTTGTACTCGATGTGGACTATTTAAGCCCGTACGGCGATGTGTTGGCCAAGCGAATACTGACAACTGACCGACTCGTGGTGGCTGCGGGCAGCCTCAACACCAACAGGCTCTTGGTCAAAGCGCGTGATAGTGGGACATTGCCCAATCTGAATGAGTACATTGGCGCTGCTTGGGGAAATAACGGTAATGCCAATTTCGATGTCGCGGTCAGTGGTAAGAAGAAGGACCAATCTGCGGTGGGGGCTGTTGGATTCTTCGATACTGAGGGTCACTATGCGCGATGTGTCGTCAACAGCACATATTCCTTGGGGCCGATGGAATCGGTCGTCGCTGCGTCGAATACATCTGTGATAAAGGCGGGATTGACCTCAGTCGATCCCACGCGCGGCGTTTTTCGCTACCGACGCGACTCTGGAACCGTCGTCCTTGACTGGCCGGCGGGAGGTAACGGCGGCGTTGCGGCAAATTCGATGAGGATCGCTCACCGACTCGCAGATCGGTCCGGTCTCCCGGTTGACGCTGTCGTGTACGAGCCCGACCTCATGTGGGCTCACGGACTAGGCGGCGCCGATCTCGGCACCGCATGCGATGCCTACGGACGGGTCAAGGGGTACAAGAACCTCTACGTCAACGATGGTGCGATGATCCCGGGCTCGGCAGGGGCGTCGAACCCGACGCTCACGATCACTGCGGTA
The DNA here is from genome assembly GCF_002500165.1 of Gordonia sp. UBA7860. Lineage (NCBI taxonomy): Bacteria > Bacillati > Actinomycetota > Actinomycetes > Mycobacteriales > Gordoniaceae > Gordonia > Gordonia sp. UBA7860. Next base: position 10,459 of record NZ_DLSO01000029.1, read on the forward strand.
GCGGAACGAAATATCGCACACATCATCTCCCAAGGCGGGTAGCGGGAGCCAGCGTCGCGAAGTGCAGTGCGTTCGGGGCGCTGCGAGGCCGGATGCGCTACGCGATCTAGCAGGCGTTTTGTTGAGCTGGGGTCCGATACGCTAGAGTCAGCGTTCGGTTCTGGTGCTCTTCGCGGCGCCCGAATCGAGAGCAATCCCCCATAGCTCAATTGGCAGAGCATTCGACTGTTAATCGAACGGTTACTGGTTCGAGTCCAGTTGGGGGAGCAAGAAAACCGCCTGTTCTCAGGCGGTTTTTTGCTTTGATGGGCGTGCTACGTGCCAGATGAGTGCCAGACGCTGGGAGCAGAACGGTGTACCCGGCAGCGGCGTGGGCCGGGTGGCGAGCGGAACGTCGTTATCAAGACTGACACCCTACGAGCGGCCGCGCGTCAACGCGGTGCGCGTAACAACCCAGGCTTAGGGTCGTCGTCGAGTTCGTCGCGCTTCCGCGTCGATGATCCCGTCACCATCCGTCACGGTCATCGTGACGGCAGCGGGCGCCGTCGAGGACACGTCGAAGTCACCGGCCGCTCAGGCCTCCACGGACGTACCGGTATGTCGTGCTCCCAACTGGACTCGAACCAGTAGACCGCGTTTCGTCGTCCCGGGGGCGACGGAGACTCGACCAAATACCCTGTCGTGGGCGTGGAGCTGGTTCTAACGTTGATCGTGACCAACACTTCCGTCGGACAGCGACGGAAGGTGGGAGTGTCGAGGAGGTCAACGCCGTGTCAACGCATTCACCGCTCTTCTATGTACTTCCCGGACTGGCAATCGCGATGGGACTCATCTTCGCCGCTGCAGGTATCGGTGACATCGCCAACTACGGTGGCGGGGTCGCCGCCTGGCTCTACACGATCTTCGGCCTTGCGGTCGTGGTGGTGGGGGCGGGAGTGGTCGCAGTCGGCAAGGGCGGTTCGTCGGAGTAGCGTCGCGCGCCAGGAATTTTGCGGGTGTCCGATTTGCTAGTATTGACATAGTCAATGGTGACACCCGGACGAGGCGTGCCGTACCCGGCCAGCGACAAGACGGCGCTCGGAGGTTCGACGTCTCGTGTCGTGGATCGTGTTGATCATTTCTGGTGTTCTCGAAGCTGTATGGGCGACCGCTCTCGGTAAGTCGCACGGGTTCACCCAGATCGTCCCCACAATTGTTTTCGCCGTCGCGCTCATCGGATCGATGGCCGGGCTGGCGTTTGCGTTGCGGGAGTTGCCAACTGGCACCGCCTACGCGATCTGGGTGGGTATCGGAGCCGCGCTGACAGTTACGTATGCGATGGTGACCGGTGCCGAATCAGCATCCCTGATCAAGGCCGGCTTGATCTTTCTCATCATCGTCTCCGTGGTCGGCCTCAAGCTCGCCCACTGAGTTGCGGCCGTAGGGCCGGGTGCCGACGCTCGACGAAGGAAATCACTAGCCTCGGGTTCATGGCGATGAACAAGGAACAACGGCAAGCATTTCTCGCGCAGCCGCACATCGGCGCGCTCTCGATAGAGGCGGGCGCCGACCGCGCGCCCCTGGTGGTGCCGATCTGGTATCAGTACAGTCCCGGCGGCGACCTGTGGTTTTTGACAGGTGCCGAGTCACGCAAGATCTCGCTGTTGCGTGCAGCCGGGCGCTGCACCGTCATGGCCGAGGTGGTCTCGCCAACGATTGCTTACGCCGCGGTGTCGGGTCAGGTGATCGACTACGTCGACGGAACCAAGGACGATCTCGTCGAGATGGCGACGCGGTATCTGCCCGCCGACAAAGTCGCGGGCTACGTCGAATTCGCCACCTCTGAGCACGGTACGCAGACGAAAGTCGTTGTGCGACCGCAACAGTGGGTCGCGTCAGACCTGGGTTCGGTTTGAGCCGGTTGCGCCCCAGATGCCGCTCTGTTCGAGGTGGCGAGTCAAACGTGCAGCGCCATCGGTGAATTGGCGACGCGTCTGCGCCACCGCCTCGTCGACGTCGGATGAACGGTAGGCGTCGATCAGTCGTTCATGGCTGTCGACCGCGGTGTACCCCCACTCGGGGTCGTTGGCGTAGAGCCGTGCGGGTGTGTACCGCGTTGCCGCTAGGAGGAACCATGCCAACTTGGTGCCTCCCGCGATGACGTTGTGCGCGCGGTGAAACTCGAACTCCGCCTCGATGACGCCATTCTCATCGCCACTCTCGACGGCTGTGCGCAGTCGTCGCGTCCACCACTGCAACTCGTCGAGGTCGTCGGATGTCACCGCGGCTGCCGTGCGCAGAGCGAGCCGCACCGCGATCTCGCCCTGCAGCCAGAACAGGTCGTCGACGTCGACACGGTCGAGCGGACCGACGCGATATCCGCGGTGCGGCTCGAGGTCGACCATGCCCTCGCCACGCAGGGTCAGCAACGCCTCGCGCACAGGGGTCACACTGACGCCCAGCTCGGCTGCGACGTCGTCGAGCCTGATGAATTCGCCGGGTCTGATGTCGGCGGTCATGATGCGGTGTCTCAGGTGTGCGGCAACCTCTTCGGACAGCGGAGGGCGCCGAGGAATCCGTCGCGGCGCCCTCGACCCGTCAGAGTCCGAAGGTCTTGCCGATGATGTCGCGCTGGATCTCATTGGTGCCACCGTAGACCGTCGAGATGATCGCGCCACGCATCAAGCGCTCGGCGTCGAATTCCGTTGCGTAGCCGTAGCCTCCCATCATCTGCATGGCATCGATGGTCATGCGCTTGGAGGTTTCGGTGGCTTTGAGTTTTGCCATCGAGGCCTCGCGGGGGAAGAGCTTGGTGGGATTGTCGTCGGCGAGTTGAGCCACCGAGTAGACGAGTTGCTTGGTGCACTCGATCTCGGTTGCGAGGTCGGCCATGCGATGCCGCAGAACCTGGAACGACCCAATGGGACGCCCGAACTGTTTGCGCTCGGTGATGAACGCCAGTGTGTCGGCAAATGATCGCTCGGCCACACCGAGTTGCATGGCCGCGAGGATGAGTCGCTCGGTGTTGAGTCCGGCCATGAGTTGATTCCAGCCGTTGCCCACCTCGCCGACGACTGCCGAGTCGGGCACTCGACAGTCCGTGAAGTAGAGATCGTTGACCTCTCGCCCGCCGAGCGTGTCGATGCCCTTGATCTCCAAACCCGGTGTGTCGGCAGGGATGTGGAACTGCGTGATTCCCTCGTGCTTCTTGCCGGTGTTCGAGGTGCGGGCGATCAGCAGGATCGACCGCGCGAAGTGCGCGTTGGAGCACCAGGTCTTCTGCCCGTTGATGACCCACCCGCCGTCGACCTTCTCGGCACGGCACGTGAGGTTGGCGACGTCGGAACCGGCCTCGGGCTCCGACATCGAGATCGACAGCGCATCGCCGTTGACGACTCCGGTCAGGACTTCCTTCTTGAGCTGGTCGTCGGCGAATCGGTTGTAGGCGAGGGCTGTGATGAAGGTGGGCCCGATCCCGCCGATCGGTGCCATGCCGCGCATCGCTTCTTCGAGCAGGATGCACATCTCGACATTGCCGGCGCCCGACCCGCCGTAGGTTTCGGGCAACATGATGCCCGCCCAGCCGAGGTCGGCCATCTTCTGGTAAAGCTCGCGCGAGTGCAGCTCCCTCCCGTCTTTTGTGTAGCGATTGCGCTGGTCACGGGTGCCGACCTCGCGTTGGCAGAAATCGGCGACAGACGTCGCGAATGCGCGCTGTTCCTCAGTGAAGTTCACTGTTGTCCTCTCGATATGCGAAGCCCGTAGGCGGCTCTGGCTAGATCATATATGTGATATGTCGGGCCGTGGTCTGGACCACACTATCGATGGCTAGATTGGTTGCCATGCCCAAATCGCGAATCCCGTCTGACGACGGCGTGCAGGCCGAGGAGAGCGTGGAGGCCGAGAGTGCCGGGCCGACAAGCGCCGACGTCTCGCCACTCGACGGAGACGAGTTCCTCGCGGCGAATCGCAGTAGGCGTGAACAACTGCGCGCCGAGGCCGCCGACCGGGTGCCACGCAAACTCGACACCACGAGTGGCCGTACTGACAAGGGACGTACTGAGAGAGGGCGCGGCGGGAAGAGCGGTGGCGTGGGAGCCGAGGCGGCGAGCGCCGCTGGAGCGACGCGTCCGGGCCGCGGGCGGCTACTGGTCGGTGTGCTGGCATCGTTCGTGGTGGTCCTCGCGATCTCGACCGGGGTACTCGCGTACCTGTACGCGCAGGCAGATCGCCGAGCGTCTGACGCAGGACCGTCGGATGCCGATCGCACAACAGTCCTCGACACCGCGCGTCGCTACGCCGTCGAGCTGACCACCTACGACCCCGCCGACTACGGCGATCTCGATCGTCGAATCACGCAGATATCCACCCCGGAGTTCGGTAAGACCTATATCGCGTCGTCGCAGGATGCGCGCAAGGGCAACGCGAACGCCAAGGGAGTGTCGACGTCGAAGGCGCAGCGCGCGGGGATCGAATCGGTGACTGCCGACCGTGCGGTGGTCCTCGTGGCATTGGATCAGACGGTGAAGTCGTCGGAGATCGCCGCGCAGGTTCCTGACGGCATCCCGTACCAATCGCGTGTCGAGATCACGCTCGCCAAGCGGAACGGCACGTGGTTGCTCGACGATCTGGCGACCGTCTGACATCAGGCAGCCAGCACGTCAGCGCTGCTGTGGGCCCCGCCGGGGGCCTTCGAGAATGGCGCAGCCGATCGCGGTGACCTGCTCGACGGTTGGTTGGCGGCGTAGTCGAAGCAGATCCGAGATGGCGTTCAGTGCCGCGTGCACGAGGAAGCGGGCCTGTCCACGACTGATCGCGTCGCCACGGTCGCGCGTGACCCATGCGGCCCACTCGTCGACGTTGGCGCGTTGCTGGCGTCGCAACGCGCTGCGCTCCGACGGGACCAGGTGCCCGATCTCGCTCAGGTAGACCGTCACGAGCGCGTTATCGCGCACGAAGAGTTGTACGTAGCGGGCAACGAGCGACTCGAGCGCTGCGCGGCTGGTCGTCGACGCCGCGAGTGCGTCGGAAGTGGCGGCACTGACGCGGTCGGACGCTCGCCAGAATGCCGCCGACAGTATCGCGGCTTTGCTCTCGAAGTGGCGGTAGACGCCGGATGCGGGAACGCCTGCGGCAGCGGCGATCTCGTCGATCGTGACCTCTCGGAAGCCTCGTGCCGAGAACAGTGAGATCGATCCGGTGAGTATGAGTTCGCGTTTCGACGCCGGCGCCAGCCCGGACGGCGGGCGCTGGACTGAGGCGTCGGCGGCGAGCAGCGGCGCGACGTCGGCCAGCGAGAGCGCGGTGGCGACGAGTAGTCGGCGAATTTCTCGGTCTGCCAACGCAGTCCGATGTGTGGTCGGACTTGCCACGACACTGATCATCGCCGCGACGAGAAGGTCGGCGTGGGGCCGGGGGATGTTCGGGCGTGCATTGAGAAGCGCTGCGCGGATTCGCCGATGCTGTTCCACCAGAACGTCTTTCACCTTCGTGGCGTCATCGCCGTTGAGGTAGCGCTGATCCCAGCGGTAGAGGCCACCGGTCCTGCGGTGGTCGATGGCCGATTGTGCGAGAGCGGTCAGTGCCGACTCGAGATCGCTCTGCGATGTCTCGAGTGCCTCGGTCAGCACGTCGGCGAGTAGTCCGGTGGCCTCGGCGAAGAGTGCGTATTTCGTCGGGAAGTGGCGGTAGAGCGCGGGGGCGGAGATTCCCACGATGTCGGCGATCTCCTCGAGGCGCACCGCGTGGTATCCGCGATCGCTGAACTCCTGTGCTGCGGTATGCAGAATCAGCGCTCGGCGGTCGGCGGGGCGTCGACGTGGCTGTCCGTTGATGTGTGTCGGAGGGTGGTCAGTCGAGGGCTGACTGCTCATCGGTCCAGAGTAGAGCGAGAGCGTCTTCGTTGGAGAAGAAATTGCCTAATCGTCTAAAACTGGTGGTAGAGGCGTCGTAGAAGATCGCTAAGTTAATCGCGATTCCTGTGGTCTACATCTCATTGGCATGTATGGTGGCGGCATGATCACGCGACCGGCGAGCGACGGGGTGGGCTGTGTCTGACATTCGGGCGACTGGGTCTGACAGTCGGGTGACTGGTGGCGCAGGGTCTGACGCCCCAATCGCTACCGGGATCAGGACCGAGGTCGACGATCGGGGGATTGCCCGCGTCACGATCGATCGTCCGGAACGGATGAATGCGCTCAACGGAGACGCCTCGAGCGCGCTGATCGACTTCCTCACCATCCGATGCGCCGCGGACGACATACGCGCGGTGATCATCGACGGCGCAGGGGGACACTTCAGCACCGGCGCAGATATTCGCGACATCGCTGCCCGGGCGTCGGAGAATGGCGGCATCGACGAGCGGAGTGCGGCCTCTGTGATCGGCGGAGGGTCGGCGCTGGCTCGTGCCGTGCGCTCTGTCGAGGTTCCGGTTGTCGCGTCCGTCGACGGCGCCGCGGTCGGGATCGGTGCATCGCTGGCGTTCGCCTCCGACCTCATCTTCGCGACCCGACGTTCCTACTTTCTTCTGGCATTCACCAACATCGGGCTCATGCCCGACGGTGGGGCGACCGCGACGGTGTCGGCCGCGATCGGTCGGGCGCGCGCCAATCGGCTGGTCCTTCTCGGCGAAAAGTTGCCTGCGCCAGAAGCATTCGACGCTGGCTTGATCAGCGGACTCGTCGACGACAGAACCGCGCTCGACGCCGAGGTCGCGGGCGTCGCCAAGCGATTCGCGCAGAGTTCGACGCAGGCGTTGCGTCTTGCGAAAGCCGCGCTCGACGCCAACACGCTCGCCGGATTCGAGTCGACCCTCGAACGTGAGACCAGAGGACAGACTCGACTGCTGCAATCTGACGAATTCCATGCGGCCATAGCCGCATTCACCACCGCACGCCGACACTGACGTTGCGAACCAACGTCGAGAAATCCAAGGAGAGTTCCATGACCGCGACCGTCGCCTCGGGCCAAGACCTCAACACAGAACCGCTGCGGTCTCGCCGCAACCACTGGAACAACCAGGTCCGCAGGCATGCGCTGATGCAGCCAGACGCTCCCGCGCTCAAGTTCTTGGGTGAGACGACGACGTGGAAACAACTCGACGAGCGCACCACTGCGTTCGCGGCGGCGCTGAGTCGTCGTGGCGTCGGGTTCGGCGACAGGGTGCTGATGATCCTGCTCAATCGCACCGAATACGTCGAAGCGATTCTGGGTGCCAACATCATTGGTGCCATCCCGGTGCCGGTGAACGTGCGGATGAGTCCCGCCGAGGTCGCCTACCTGGTGACCGACAGCGGTGCGCGGACGATCGTCACCGAGACGTTGCTCGCCCCACTTGCCGACGCGGTTGTCGCCGCAACCGGAGACGTCGATCAGGTGATCGTGGTGGGTGGCTCCGAGAACGAGGCCCACCTCGACTACGCCGATCTCATCGCCGAAGACGCGTCCGATCTCCCGGAGATCGACATCCCGGAAGAGACCGTCGCGTTGATCATGTACACGTCGGGCACCACGGGAAAACCCAAGGGCGCCATGCTGACTCACACGAACATGCAGTCGCAGGCACTGACCTGTCTGCAGGCGCTGCACACCAGCCGTGACGACATCGGTGCCGGTGTTGCGCCGATGTTCCACATCGCCGGTATCGGAGCCATGGCGCCGCTGTTCTACATGGGCGCAACGTCGGTCATCCATCCGCTTGGCGCGTTCGACCCCGACCAGATGCTCGACATGTGCGAACGTGAGGCCATCACGTCGATCTTCCTGGTGCCCGCTCAGTGGCAGGCGGTCTGCGCGGCGCAGCAGGCACACCCACGCGACGTGAAGTTCCGCGTGATCAGTTGGGGTGCGGCACCCGCTTCGGACACCGTGCTGAACGCGATGAACGAGACCTTTCCCGACGCGCTCAACGTCGCGGTTTTCGGACAAACCGAAATGTCGCCCATCACTTGCGTTCTCGACGGCGCCGACGCGCTGCGCAAGATCGGGTCGATCGGCAAGGTGGTTCCGGCGGTTACCGCGCGCATCGTCGACCCGATGATGAACGACGTCGCCGACGGCGAGGTCGGGGAGATCGTGTACCGCGGGTCGAACATGATGCTCGGGTATTGGCAGAACCCGCAGGGCACGCAGGATGCCTTCCGCGGGGGCTGGTTCCACTCCGGCGACCTCGTGCGTCGCGACGACGAGGGTTTCCTCTACGTGGTCGACCGGGCAAAAGACATGATCATCTCGGGCGGCGAGAACATCTATTGCGCCGAGGTCGAGAACGTCCTCTACGGCCACCCGAGGATTGCCGAGGCGGCTGTGATCGGACGGGCCGATCCGAAGTGGGGTGAGGTGCCGGTCGCCGTGGTGGTGACGGTCGACGGCGCCGACCTCACCCTCGAGGAGATGGAGCCGTACCTCGACGAGAACCTGGCGCGGTTCAAGCAGCCCAAGGACATCGTTCTCGTCGAAGAACTACCTCGCAACGCGGGTGGCAAGGTCGTCAAGCCGCGTCTGCGCGAGAGCTACGGCAGCAAAGACGAGGGTCTGGCCAACTGATCTCGCCACAAAAGTAGAACACGTTCCATTTCTGACGAAAAGTGACTATCGTCTCAGTAGGGACGCCAGGCTGTGCCGGCACCAACGGCACGCTGCGCGTGTACGACAACAAGCGGAGGGCATGAATGAAGACCAAGGGTGCGTTGCTACGGGAACTCAACCAACCGTGGGAGATCGAAGAGATCGAGATCGGTGATCCCAAGGCGCACGAGATCAAGATCCGGATGGAAGCAGCCGGAATGTGTCACTCCGATCATCACCTCATGACCGGCGGCATCCCGATGGCGGGCTTTCCGATCCTCGGCGGCCACGAGGGTGCGGGCGTCATCGAGGAGCTCGGTGAGGGTGTCACCGACTTCGAGGTCGGCGACCACGTCGTCCTCTCCTTCATCCCGTCGTGCGGCAAGTGTCCGTCGTGCAGGTCGGGTCTGGCGAACCTGTGCGACTTCGGCGCGATGCTTCTGCAGGGTGAAGCCGTGTCCGACAACACCTTCCGCATCCACACCGCGAAGGGCGAGAACGTCTATCCGATGACACTGCTTGGCACGTTCGCGCCGTACATGGTGGTGCACGAGGCGTCGGTGGTGAAGATTGACAAGGACATCCCGTTCGAGGTGGCGGCTCTGGTCGGTTGTGGCATCCCCACCGGCTACGGGTCGTCGACGCGTAGTGGCGATGTCCGCCCCGGCGAAGACGTGGCAATCGTCGGCGTCGGTGGCGTCGGAACCGCTGCACTGCAGGGTGCGGTGATCGCGGGAGCGCGCAACATCTTCGCGATCGACCCGGTCGAGTGGAAGCGCGAGCAGGCGCTGAAATTCGGTGCGACGGCGGCGTTCGCGTCGATCGACGAGGCTGCGGGAGCGATTGCCGAGACCACTCACGGTGCGATGTGCCGCAAGGTCATCGTGACGGTAGGAGAGGTGCACGGCAAGGATGTCGACAGTTGGATGGGCATCACGGCCAAGGCCGGCACCTGCGTGCTGACCGGCATGGGGAACATGCTCGAGTCCGACGTGACGTTGAATCTGTCGATGCTCACACTGCTGCAGAAGAACCTGCAGGGCAGCATCTTCGGCGGTGCGAACCCCAAGCTCGATATCCCGCAACTGCTTTCGATGTACAAGATCGGCAAACTCAACATCGACGACATGATCACCCGGCAGTACCGGCTTGATCAGATCAACCAGGGCTACCAGGACATGCTCGACGGCAAGAACATTCGCGGAGTCATCCGCTACACCGACGAGGATCACTGATCGTCGTCTACCGGTAACGTAGGTCCCCGTGAGTGTTCTCGAGGCCCTCGATTCCTGGCCGGTCGACAATGTCGCCGCGGCAATCGTCACTCCGGAGGGGGTCGTCGCACACGGGGACACCGCCCGCATCTACGAGCTCGCCTCGGTCACCAAACTCCTGGTGGCCGAGGCGGTTCTCGTTGCGGTCGAGGAGGGCGCCGTCGAACTCGACGACGCGGCCGGGCCGCCCGGCGCGACCATCGCTCATCTCCTTGCGCACGCGTCAGGACTGGCCTTCGACAGGCAAGAGGTCGAGGCGCCGGTGGGGGAGAAGCGGATCTACTCGAGCGCCGGGTTCGAGGTGCTTGCCGAGACCGTCGAGGCCGCAACGGAGATTGCATTCGCCGATTACCTCGCCGAGGGAGTCTGTGCGCCACTGGGACTCTCGTCGACGACGCTCGACGGACCTGCCGGCCACGGAGCGCGGTCGAGCGTCGACGATCTTGCCGTTTTCGCTGCCGAACTGCTGCAACCACGCCTGCTCTCGTCGGACCTCGCCGACTCTGCGCATGCGGTGTGGTTTCCGGGTATCGACGGCTTCGTGCCCGGCTACGGCAAGCACAAGCCGAACGATTGGGGCCTCGGATTCGAGATCCGCTCGCACAAGTCGCCGCATTGGACTGGCACACGTAACTCGCCGTCGACGTTCGGGCACTTCGGACAGTCGGGAACCTATCTCTGGGTCGATCCGGAGTTGGCCGCGGCCTGCGTCGTGTTGACAGACCGGCCGTTCGGAGCCTGGGCCAAGCCGCTGTGGACCGAGTTCAACGACGCCGTCGTCGACACGCTCGTCGCGGACGACTGACGCTATGGGCTGGTGGGTGAATCAGTAATTCACACCAATCACCTTCGGAAACTAGCGCAACACGTACAACATCAGGCACAATAAACAACACGAGTGTGATATCCGCTGTCGCGAGGTGTGTTGGGGAAGACGTTCCTCGTCGACAACGGAGGTGAACAAGGTGCGCAACCTGAATCAGTTTGCGGACATGACGACCGGAGTGGTGTACATCCACTCAGCGCAGGCCGCGCTGTGCCCGCATGTGGAGTGGGCTCTGTCGTCGACCCTTAACGCGCGGGCCAACCTGAAGTGGTCCGCCCAGGATGCCGAACCCGGCATGCAACGGGCAACCGTTGACTGGACGGGCCCGGTAGGTACTGCTGCGCGGCTGGCGAATGCGCTGCGCGAGTGGTCGTCGCTGCGCTTCGAGGTGACCGAGAATGCCAGCGAGGGCGTCGACGGCGAGCGGTTCAGTTATGTTCCGGGACTTGGCTTGTGGCGCGGATCGACGAGCGCCAACGGCGACGTGATCATCGGTGAGATGCAACTGCGTTCGCTGATCGAGGCCCAGCCGGACAGCGCTGGACTCGCCGGCGAACTCGAAGCCGCGCTCGGTACCGCATGGGACGACGCTCTCGAGGCGTACCGCATGGGCGGCGCGGGCGCCGAGGTGACCTGGTTGACGCAACGCGTCGGTTGAACCACACCGGAGTTGGTGACCAACCTCCGATCACCGACCCGACACACTGATTCGGCCCCGGCAGAGTACGGCGGTTT
>NZ_DLSO01000103.1:0-21277 GCF_002500165.1 Gordonia sp. UBA7860
TACGCGGGACCGTCACATCAGGGCCGCCCACGCGGGCGTGAAATTCTGCCTGTCAGGCGGGACCTTGGGGAGTGCGGGCGCCGCGCTCTGACGCCGCCTGTGCGCGAACCATCTTGAGCAGATCGATCATCACGTCGATGGTGTCCGGACAAAGGCTGCCCAGGTCGACGCCGGACAGGTGCGTCTCGGTGGTTGCGAGCATCTCGACGTAGTCGCGCTGCCGTTGCACGCGGTCGAGGTCTTCGGAGGGATTCGAGAGGAAATACGTCACGCTGACCTCGAAGGCACTCGCGATCGCCTCGACGGTCTTGAACGACGGCGTGCGCGCCTTGCCCGTGCGCAACTGCGAGATATAGGCGTCGCTCAACGAGTGGCCGCGCTGGTTGGCCTTCTCAGCGATCCGTTTGCCTGTGTACCGTCGACCATCTTCATCGCGAGAATGCTCGAAGAGTTCGGCCAGTTTGGCGGCGAAACTGTCGTCGCCGTCGGGGACCGTGCCCGGGCGAGTGGTCATGTTTCAGAACTCGCTCGACGTGTCGATTGTGATGCCGGCGATCTCGATATCGGTGTCCCCCTGGCGCGGTGTCAGCTACGGAATCGTAATCGTACCCACACACTACGGAGCGACGTCGGGCATCCTCGATGCACGATTCGTCACAGTTCGTCGTTGGGTCTCCGTGTGCGCCGATCGAGATCGCGAAGGAAATCCGCGTCGTCGTCAGGACCGACGGGGCCGTGGGTGCGAGACCCAGGCCGCCTCACCGTCGAGTCTTGGCGTTCCGCCAGTGCGGGCCCGAATGCACGCCACAACAGAAAACCGATCGCGGCCAAGCCGACGATGGCCAATAGAAACGTCATGGCAACCTCCCATCTATCAGGGTACGCGTCCCGATGTGGAAGACCGGTGAGCCCTTACCGGCGAGTACGACTATCCGACGCGACGGTTCAGGAGGGCTACGACGTCCTCCTCGCGGAAACGACGATGGCCGCCCGGCGTACGGATCGACCCGAGGATGCCTGAGCTCGCCCACCGTGCGACGGTCTTGGGGTTCACATTGAACATCGCGGCAACCTGGCCGGGGGTCAGGGTGTGCTGGCTCGCGAGGCCGGGGGTGATGACGGTGGCGATACCAGGGTTGAGTGCGGTCATTGTTCTCCCCTTCGGGTTTCTCTTCCGAAACGCGCGGTGATTGCGCGCTGACACATGAATACACGCAAAACGCCCAGGTACTCGAACCGTCATTACGAGGTAAAGAGAGTCAAAAGGTGCCCGTGACCTGCAAACACCGATTATGCACCCAAGTATCCTGAACATGTGACCGACAAGCAGGAGCCCACCAGAGCGGGTACGCACAAACCAGACAACACAGACATCGCAGGTCAGAGCCACGTGGGCATGGGAACGCTGCTCGTCTCGATCCTCCTCTACACCGTGGCGCGACTGCTGTTGGTTGTGGTTGTGGCCGCGATCATCATGGGAATCGGTGCGCTCGCGGGCGTCACCGTGCCGCTGTTGGTAGCGGCGGTGTTCGGTGTTCTCATCGCACTTCCGTTGGGACTGGTGTTGTTCAAGAAGCTGCGCGTGCGCGTCAATACGCAGATAGCGGCGGTCGACGCAGAGCGCCGCCGTAAACACGACGACCTCCAGACGCGCTTGCGTGGCGCAGATGGCAAATGAGCGCCAAGGCACAGTCCCCAGATCTGGTGACCGCCCGATGAGCGAGATCCTCGACCCGGCGCGAACCGTCGACCACCGCACGGATCGACGCTGGGCCGACAACGCCGTGCGACTGATCGAGGCCGATGCGCGGCGCAGCGCCGATACACATCTGCTTCGCTGCGAACTTCCCGGATGGTCGCGCTGGATCGACGACGGAAGCAACGGTGCCCCGGGCACCGAGGTCGGCGTCGACCTCTATCTGAAGGACGAGAGCACCCATCCCACGGGCTCGCTGAAGCATCGACTGGCCCGCTCACTGTTCCTCTATGCGATCTGCAACGGATGGATCACCGAAGGCACCACGGTGATCGAGGCGTCGTCGGGATCGACGGCTGTCAGCGAGGCGTACTTCGCGCATCTGATCGGCGTGCCGTTCATCGCTGTGATGACGTCGGGAACCTCACCCGCCAAGACCGCACTGATCGAACGCGAGGGTGGCCGATGCCACTTCGTCGAACGCGCGTCGGATGTGTACGACGAGGCGCTGCGGCTCGAGGGCGAACTCGGCGGACATTTCATCGACCAGTTCACGATGGCCGAACGCGCAACCGACTGGCGTGGGAACAACAACATCGCGGAGTCGATCTTCGCGCAGATGGCCACCGAGGATCATCCGGTGCCGACGTGGATCGTGGTGGGCGCGGGGACGGGCGGAACGTCGGCGACGCTCGGCCGCTACCTGCGCTACCGCAGGCATCCCACCTGGCTGGCCGTTGTCGACCCGGAGAACTCGGTGTTCCTGCCCGCCTACGAGACCGGCGACGGATCGCTGCGCTCTGAGACCGGGTCGCGGATCGAGGGGATCGGGCGGCCCCGCGTCGAGCCGTCGTTCGTGTCGCAGGTCATCGACCGCATGATCGGGGTACCCGATGCCGCGTCGATCGCCGCTGCACGCCACCTGTCGGATCGCCTCGGGCGTCGCGTCGGTGCGTCGACGGGAACCAACATGTGGGGCGTCGCGCAGGTGATCTCGGAGATGGTCGCGCAGCGCCGCGCAGGCAGCGTTGTCTCGCTACTGTGCGACTCCGGAGATCGCTACGCCACAACCTATTTCGACGACGACTGGGTCGCGGCGCAGGGCTTCGACCTCGCACCGGCGACCGCGGTTCTCGACGAGTTCTATCGGACGGGGGAGTGGACGTGCTGATCGGGTTCGACGACGGATGCGACGGGCAGGCCGAGTACGTCGAGGCAGGTGCTGTGCATCGCGTCGCGAATTCCGGTGTGGTATCCGGGGTGATCGCCGGTCTCGCTGCTCGTCACCGTGACCTTGATTCGACGCCGGGCCAGTGAGCCGGGGCCGTCGAGTCGAGTGAACTGATCCCGATCGCCCGGTCCGAACACCAAACGAACTGTCGCACCGCTGCGTTGTACGGTATCGACGAATACGTCTGGCATCTGGAAGCCCCGAATCCGGGAGAGAGCCGTGCGCGCCAAGCGTGGCTTCACTCGCGCCGATACCTCGATGAGATCGCGTGCGCAGCGGGCGATCACGCGTTGCCGCTGGCGCTCGGCATTGGCGCGCCAAGCCGTCGTCGATCGCGGTAGGCGCGGAACGGCAACAGCGGGTCGTATATCCCATCGATTGGGATTCACGATCACCGCGACGCTTTTCGCGTCGGGTAGTCGCGACGCGGTAGCCATCGCCGCGTGCGCCGACATCCAACTGCCTGCGCACACACCGACGTGCGCAACCACCTCGGCGTGTGAGAGGTCGACTTCGTCGAGAATCTGGAGACCGTCGCGGACGTAGGGCACGGTGAACAGACCTGCGAAAGTATCCTCCGGTGTGGTCTGTCCGGATTCGCCGACACCTCGACGGTCGAATCGGATCATGCGACCGCCGCGCGCGGCGACATCAAAGGCCAACTCGGCGTAGAAGCGGGTAGGCCCACTGCTGATGTCGTGGCCGATCGGATGGCTGACGAGCACTCGGCCGGCAGTTTCGTGAGATCCGAGAATCGCTGTGTCCCAGATGATCATGCCATCGTCGGTGATGCACAGTCGGGTCTCGACAGGCTGGCCGCCAGGCGAATGGCCGACGACTGCGCCAGGCGACAGCGTCGGTCTGGCGCTCGAGGTCGGATCGATCGTCGTTGTCGCACTGCGCAATCGCGCACTGAGCCACTGGGCCACATCGGTCAGCTCGGCAGGGTAGTCGGTGAGCCACGGGTCGATGGCGTCGATGAACGACGCTTGATCGCCAATCGGCGTGACCGTTCCCCCCGCACGCATCACCGTTGTCGCCAAGGGACTTTCGATGTTGTCGCTGTCGACGAGCACGAGGACATTGCTGCCGCGTGATCCGACGACCGATTCGGGATCGACGGTTAGGCGAGACAGGGTGCGTGCGGCTTGCTTGTGCAGCGAGAGCCCCGCGAGCTGGGTCCGGTCGTCGGGTTCGACGACCGCGTCCTCGGGGCCTTCGGATATCGCCGCGTAGAGCATCTGCTGGGTTCGCACGAACACTCGACCACGTGTCACCGGGTCCCACAGCACGAGCGCCCGTGCGGTGGTGCGGACGCGACCGTTGTTCGAGGCGAGCAGCGCCCCGCTTCGGTGAGCGACGACTGCGGGCGATGAAAAGCCAAGATCATTGAGGTAGTTCATGCACCTCGTGATGCTGGCATCCCAATGCTCGACGGCGTCGGGATCTGTCTGTGATCCCGACGATTCTCCGGTGCCGGAGTAGTCGAACCGCAGTGTTGCGATCCGCTCCGCTGCCAACTTCTCGGCCAACCGCTTGAACCCGCGAGCAGTGTGATTGTGCTCTTTGCCCAGCGGCGGGCAGATCAGGACCGCTCCGCGGACCGACCCGTCGGTGGGAAGGGTCAGTACCGCGAAGAGTGGCACGCCGTCGTCCGTGAGGAACCCCGGCGTCGAAACGACTTCGGTCACTTCTCCAACGCCAGGGCGGCGCGGACGGGTGCTGGCCAGTCGGCGCTGTCGATTCCGTGAATCGCGAACAGTGCCAACGTAATGCGGTCCATGCCGATGCCGACGCACGCGCTGTGTGCAGGCGCGCCGTCTACGGTGGAGATGTCGAAACCGATTCCGAAGTGGTCCTGGTGGTTGTTGCACGACAACAGAGCGGTGCCGTCGTCGAGGTCGCCGTATAGACGCACGACGAGTTCGGTTTTCAGGTTCTCTTCGAGCTGGTTCGACGCGAGCATCTTGCCGGTGCGGCCGAAGAACGGGTCGTTGGCGGGAACATCGTCGGCGAGCAGTTGGAGTTGGACGAAGATCTCGTGAGCCACCCGCGTCCACGTCGCGCGGTGTTGTTTCGCGCCCTCCGGGTCGCCCACGTACACGAACTCCTGCATGCGGAAGGCCTGCATGCGCAGCGGGTCGTCGGACGGCTCGTGGCGGAAGCAGTACCCGTGCACGTTGTAGCGAGATCCGCCTTCCGGCAACGTGTTTGGCAGTGTCGAGTACAACGGATGGCACGCAGCCGAGACAAGCATGGTGCCCGCGGACGAGAGGTGGCCGTCCCACGGCAGGCCTGCCTCTCGGTCGAGAAGCAGGGAACGGTGTTCCGCCGAGCCGCCGGTGAACGTGGAGATTGCTCCGGTCAGCTGGGGGAACGACGCGATGTAGTCGGTCTTCTCGTATGCTTCCCGCGGAAAGATCGGGGGGAACCGGAAGCGCGTGATGTTCTCCTCGCCGTGGGCGTCGACGCCTGCCCGCCACATGAGACGGTCGACACCGTCGAATGCGGCCTCGTACTCGGCGCCACGGCCGTAGAGGCCGTCGAGTCCGGATGGGATCAGATGTCCCGCTGCGATCAGTTGATCACGAAATTGTCGATGGGCGACCGAAAGGTCGGCGATGAGCTGGTCAGTCATGTGAATTACCCCCGTAGTGCGAGGACCAGTTGCGAATTGTTCGCCCGGATCCTGTCGTTGGAGACCATGAGTGCTGGTCCGTATGAGTCGCGAAGCAAACGCCCCATCGAGGCGCGGTGATTCTCGCGGTAACCGTTGATCCCGCAGATAGTCAGTGCGGCCGCGACGATTTCGACAACGGCCGTTGACGCGGTCAGTTTGAGATTGTTCATCGCGACCGAGAATCCGATGGTCGGTTCGAGTTGTCCCGCCGCAAGGAATTCCTCGTATTGGGCGATGCCATCGGAAACCGAACTCTCGAATCGCTGATGGAGTTCTAGTAGGTCAGCGAGCCGTGCTGCCTGCGGCGGCGTCGTGCCGGGTGATTTACGTGCGGCGGCACGAACTTCGACGCGTGCCTTTGCCACTGCGGCGTCGGCCATGCCGAGCCACGCCGAAGCCCATAGCGTGTGCGACGACGGCAGCATGGTGTGCGCCGAGATGATGGAGTAGTCAATGGGAATCACGTGGTGGACGCTGGTGTCCGCAGTGAGGATGAAGCCAGGACTACAGGTGCCGCGGAAGCCGAGCGTGTCCCACTCCGACGTCTTGGTGAGCTCGGTCTCCGCGCGCGGACAGACGACGAGCACCTGGTCGCCGGGCGGACTGTCGCTGTTGCGCCGCGCAGTGGTGCAGATGTAGTCGGCATATTCGCCGTAGGAAATGACCGGCGCATTCTTCTCGAGATGAATACGATCACCGTTTGTATGCACCGCGCACGTCGATGACCGGACATCACCACCCGTGGTTATCTCGGTGGTTGCCGAGGCGAGCAGCGCTTCGGCGCGAGCCACCTCACGCGCCAGGTCGGCCGCAGCGGGTGTCGCGGCGTGGAAGCGAAGCGTCAGTGCCTGCGAATGATGCATGGCGAAGATCATCGCGGTCGAGCTGCAGGCTGCTCCGAGTTGTCTTGTCACTCTTGCGAGTTCACTGATCGAACTTCCGCGTCCGCCGAACTCTACCGGCAGAGATGCCGACAAGAGTCCACTGGAACGCAGTGCGTCGACGGCCTCGTGCGGAAAGCGCCCGTTGCGGTCGACGTCATCGGCGGCGGCGGCAGCAACCTCGACGACTGTCGAAGCGTCCAATGCGCATGAAGAATCCAATTCTCCTGTGGTCAACACATTCCTCCCAAAATGCGATAACGGAGCGGGATTCACAGACTGTAAAATCCCCCCAAATGCACGGACCGTCTTTCCCCCAGTGGTCCATTTTTCAGTGCGCCTGTAGTATACGAGCACGATGTGCCATCTGCAACGCGGGGTTTTGCAGACTAATCATCGGGTGGGGATCATGTACTGCACGGGAGGGAACAATGAACATCAACAAGAGCGACATTCGCGGCGTACTGGACAAGTACGGCAAGCTAACGATTGCGGCAGAAAAGGTGTCGGACGACACTGATTTGTTTACGGTCGGTTTAACATCGCACGCGACAGTAAACGTCATGTTGGGACTCGAGGATCTCTACGACGTCGAGTTTCCCGAGGAGATCCTGAAGAAGTCGACCTTCTCCAGTGTGAACAGCCTTGCCTCGGCGCTGAGCACCCTCGTCGCTGCCGGAGTATGAGCCTGGTTGTCGGCTGTGACCTGGTCGATGTCGCCGATGTGAGCGCCTCGATAGAGGCATTCGGAGACCGATATCTACGGCGCGTTTTCACCGATGCCGAGCTCGCGCGATGCGAAGGGCCGGCGCGCGCACAGCGTCTCGCGGCGCGTTTCGCCGCAAAGGAGTCGGTCATCAAAACACTCATCGACTCCGACGCTGCGACGCCGCTGCACGAGATCGAGGTCGTCATGAACGGTCCTGTGCCCGGCATCCGGCTGACGGGAAGCATGGCCGCCGTCGCCGAAAGCAAGCACTGGCGTGAGCCGTCGCTGTCGCTGTCGCATACATCGACACACGCGATGGCGACGGTCATCGCCAACGTCGGGGTGTGACGAGCCGCACGCGGCGTCGCATACCATCGGTCGTGTGGCGCAATGCGTGGTGCAAGCCGATGACCTGGTCAGGGAGTATCGCCTCGGCGACCAGCGGGTTCGCGCACTCGACGGGGTGAACCTCACGCTCGACGGTGGGCAGTTCGTCTCCATCGTCGGACCGTCGGGGGCGGGCAAGAGCACGCTGCTGCACATCATCGGAGCCCTCGACACTCCGACGTCGGGATCGATCGAGGTCGACGGCGTCGACCTCGCCGGCCTCGACGACAACGCGGCGTCGGCTTTCCGTAGGCATCGTGTCGGATTCGTCTTTCAGTTCTTCAACCTCGTGCCGACGATGTCGGCGTGGGAGAACGTGGCGCTCCCGAGGCTTCTCGACAGTCAGTCGCTGCGACGCGCCAAGCCGCGCGCCGTCGAACTTCTCGACCGCGTCGGACTCGGCAACCGTATCGATCACCGACCGTCGGAGTTGTCGGGCGGACAGATGCAGCGGGTGGCGATCGCACGCTCGCTGATGATGGAGCCGTCGATCCTGCTCGCCGACGAGCCGACCGGCAACCTCGATTCCCACACCGGCGACTCTGTCCTCGAGCTGCTGTCGGAGGTCGCACACGATGCGCCGAATCGCTTGGTGATCATGGTGACTCACGATCCGCACGCTGCCGATGTCGCTGATCGGACGATCGTCGTGCGCGACGGCAGGGTCGCAACCGATGGTGACTGAGCTGTTCGCCGCGCTCACCCGTGTACGCGTCCTGAACCTGCGCGAACTGCGCGATCACCGGCTGCGTGTTGTCACCTCACTCATCGTGGTCGCGGTCTCGTCGGCGCTGTTGATCGCGGTACTCGGCACATACGGGTCGCTCAGCGAATCGATCCGCGACTTCGACGCCGCTATCAACGGCACGGCACAGCTCGAGGTCGCGTCGATCGCAGACTCGGGAATCGACGAGTCGGTCGCGGGTGACATCCGTGCGCAGGTCCCCGACGCCAAGTCGGTGGTTCCTGTCATCCGTGGTACCGCGGTGGTCGGTGACAGACGAATTGCTCTGGTCGGATCGGACTTTCGAGCGCGCGCTCTTGCCGGCGGTGTTCAGGAGGCAGCAGCAACCGGGCTGAGCCCTGGCGACCTCGACGACGGCGTCATCGTCGGTTCGGGTACGGGTTTGTCTCTGGGTCAACGACTCTCGGTCAACGGAGTCGACGTTCGGGTGGTGCGGGTCGTCGACGCTGCGGGACTCAACAACGGCGACTTCATGTTCGCCTATCTCGGCCTGGCCCAGCAGCTCACCGGGCTGAGCGGCAAGGTGTCGTCGATTCTCGTCGTCGCAGCGCCTGGCGTCGACGTAGGCGCGCTCGGCGACGAGGTGCGTCGCGTTGTCGATGGGCGTGCGGTGGTGGTGGATCCGGGGTTCCGCGCGAAACAGGCTGAGATCGCGGGGTCGGTGACCCGTGATTCGACGCTGCTCGTGTCTCTGATCTCCCTTGTGATCGCCGCGTTCCTCGTGTTCAACACGATGAACATGGCTGTGGCGTCGCGCAGGGCGTCGTTGGCGATGGTCCGCGCGTTGGGCGCCAAGCGATCTCACCTGGTCTCTGACCTACTCACCGAGTCGGCGGTCTTCGGGTTTGTCGGAGGCTTGATCGGTGTGCCGATCGGGATTCTCGCCGGCCGCTGGGCCATTTCGCGGGTGCCGACGACGAAACGGGATTCGGTCGCGATTGTCGTCGACTATCACCTGCCGTCCTATGCGCCGGTCGTCGCGGTCGTCGCGTGTGTGCTGGCGTGTGTTGCCGCGACCTCTCTTGCTGCGCGATCGGTGTTCGCGGTGTCGCCGGTCGAGGCGATGGTGTCGGGTCAGGTCGCCGATGCCGGACGGCAGCGCGGACAGCTGACCGTGCTGGCAGCGGTTGCCGGTGTGGCTCTGCTCGTCGGGTCGTGGTTCATCGCCGTCGGCGTTCCGGGCCGCCCGGCCATCGTCGCAGGCGCGGTGTATGCCGTTGGGGCGTTGCTTGTCTGCTTCGCGCTCACCCGACCACTTGTGCGGCTCGTCGTGTCGGTTGCGAGGCGATTCGGCGGTCCGGGACAACTCGCTGCCGTCAACACCGAACGCGCACCGCGACGTGCCTGGGCGACCCTGATGACCGTTGCGGTCGCGATCGCGGTGGGAATGGGCACGTCGGGCGCACTCGACAATCTGGTTGCGTCGATTTCGCATTCGCTCGACGGGCTGGGTGACCCCGACTTCTACATCTCCTCGACGTCGCGTGACGAAATCCCCTCGGGCGCAGCGTTACCCGGTGCTATTGCCGACGAGGTACGGGCGGTACCGGGAGTCTCGCGGGTGGTCGGGGCGCAGTGGGCCAACGTGAACGTCGGCGAGGCCAGGATTCTCGTCCAGGGACTCGAACCGGGATCGACGGCACCGTTTACCAAAAAGACGACGCCGCAGGCGCTTTCCGACGTGCTCGACGGTCGGGGCATCATCTTGTCGAGCGTGCTCGCCCGGTCTCTCGACGCCGACATCGGTTCGACGCTGCGCTTGGCGACGCCGACCGGATATCACGCCCTCGTCGTCCGCGACATCGTCGACTATGTCTCCATCGATTCCGGTGCCGCCGCAATGTCGAATTCGCTTCTCGCGCAGTGGTTCAATCGGACCGGCGACACATACCTGCAGATCGACGTCGAGCCGAGTGCCGACCGCACTGCCGTGCAAGAGCAGTTGCAGCGCATCGTCGACTCACATCCGTTGCCGCGGTCGGGAACCGCGTACCTCTATACGGGCGAGCAGGCGTTGGCGGCCACCCAGCAGCAGGCGCAACAGGCGGGTGCTTTCACGGTCGCGATCCAGTGGATCGTGTCCGCGGCAGCGGCGATCGCGTTGCTCAACACACTGTTGCTGTCGGTACTCGAACGTCGTCGTGAACTCGGTGTGCTGCGTGCGATGGGAGCGTCACGTCGATTCATCTCCCGCATGGTGGTTGCCGAGGCCGGCGCGATAGCGGTGGTCGGTACGGTCACCGGACTCGTGATGGGTACGGGCCTGCACTTCTTGGCCGACAAGATCCTGTCAGCTACGACGTCGCTGGAGGTCACCTACTCACCGCGGCCGTCGACGCTGCTGTTCGTCGCCGTGTCGATCGTGTTGTGCCTGGTAGGGGCGTTTGTTCCAGCGGCCCGCGCCGCTCGGATGAACATCACCGTGGCGATCGCCGAGGAGTAGCGTCGACATTGCGTGTCAATTAATGTTGACATTCCCGTGGTGTCAACATAACCTGACACCATGCACGACGAACCAACGACACCAGAGCAAGATCTGGCCGGAGCCGCCGCGAGCGACGACCCGGCCATCGGCCTCGCCGCTGTCCGCGCATTGCGGACCCTGGCTGACCGGCTCGAGGAAGTACAGGTTGCGAACGCTCGATCCAAGGGCTGGAGCTGGCAGGCGATTGCAGAGATTCTGCAGATCAGCCGCCAGGCCGTGCACCAGAAGCATTCACAACGTGAGGCCTGAGAGGGCCGAAAGGAGAACCATCATGTTTGGTCGATTCAGTCGAGACGACAAGATGATGCTGGCATTTGCCACGCAAGAAGCCGCCGACCTGGGACATCCCCAGCTCGGCAACGACCACCTCATCCTTGGCATGCTGTGCAACGCGCGTTCGCCGTTGTTCGGGCTGCTCGGTGAGCAGGGTCTGAAGCTCGACGCGGCGCGTGACGTCGTGCGGGCATACCACGAAGAGAACGACGCCGACGACGAGAAGGCCGCTGAGCAGAGCGCCGCCGACCGCTACGAGGAGGATCGCGAGGCTCTCAAGAGCATCGGGATCGACCTCGACAAGGTGCGCGCCGCCGTGCGCGACCGCTTCGGAGACGACCTCTCCGAAGGCTGGGCCGAACGACCCGAGCGTGGCCGCGGTCCGCGTGGTCGCGATTGCGGTCCGCGAGGCGGGGGTCCCCGTGGTCGAGGCCGTGGACACGGTCATGGTCACGGTCATGGCAGGGGCCGCGGTCGGGGCTTCGGCCCTGGCTTCGACCCGCGCGAGGGCTTCGACCCGCGTCGCGGAGGGCCCGGGGGGTTCCCGGGTGGTCCGTTTGGCGGTGGCCCCTTCGGGCCCGAGGGGCCGTTCGGTGCCGAGTTCGGTCCCGGTCAGTTCGACGGCGAGTCCGACGGTCGGGGCCCCTGGGAGCCCGGTCGCGGACGGCGGGGTCCCCGCGGTCGCGGTGGCCGGCCACGCTTCGCGGCGGAGACGCGCGACGCCTTCCGGGCCGCGGTCGAGATCGCGCGTGAGCGAAACGATCAGCTCCGCGCCGAGTATCTACTCCTGGGCATCCTGGAGTGCAACGACCCGGCGTCGCGCGCCGTCGTCGAATCTGCCACGAGCGCAGAGGATCTCAAGGCCGCCGTGCTGGCGAGCCTGCCGGAGGTCGACGCAGAGGTCTGATCTCTCGGGCCGCAGCGAGCGCAGAAAGTTACACCTCAGGGGTGGTTCACCTGTACCGGTACAGGTGAACCACCCCTGACTCGTAGGTTTCTGCGCAGTCCCGCGACCCTGTGGAGAGATTTTCCGCGCGTGCCCGAATCGGGTGCACACTGTGTCGCCATGGACGACTTCGGTGTGCACCCGGTGGCATCCCTGCTCCGCGACGGAATGTCGCCGAGAGATGTTCGACGCGCCGTCGAGGAGGGCCAACTTCAGCGACTGCGCCACGGCTGGATGGCCGCCGATGGGGCCGATCCGCTGGTCGTCGAGGCGGTCCGCGCGGGCGGCTGCCTTACGTGCGTGGCGGCGCTCAAGCTGCACGGGTTCTGGATTCCGCCGCGCGTCAAGGCATTACACGTACGAGGGACGGCCTCGGCGCATCGTCGACATGCTCGACGATTCTGCCGCCAGTACGGCGGACACATGAGGGTCGACGCCGCCGTCGACGAGCCGGTGACCGCCTTGCGCCACGCACTGCGATGCCTCACCGACGAGCAGACGATCGTCGTCACCGACTCGATGCTGCACCGCCGATACCGTTACGACGCAGGCACGCTCGAAGCTGCGGCCACACTCACATGCAGTTCCGGCGGCGCGGGCAAGTCCGGCGGTGCGAACACACTCGTCGGCGAGTCCGACGGCGCGGGCGCGCTGTCGGGCAAGTCCGGCGGCGACGACGAGATGGAGTCCGGCCTCATCGTGCCCACCGTCGAGGAGATCCACTCGGCGTTCGACGGAGCGCCGAAGTCGGTGAGGCGACTCCTCGACGAGTGCGACCCCAAGGCCGCGTCGGGCATCG
The DNA here is from genome assembly GCF_002500165.1 of Gordonia sp. UBA7860. NCBI lineage: Bacteria > Bacillati > Actinomycetota > Actinomycetes > Mycobacteriales > Gordoniaceae > Gordonia > Gordonia sp. UBA7860. Next base: position 12,833 of record NZ_DLSO01000103.1, read on the forward strand.
AGTCGATCACGCGGGTTCGTATCCGCCGCAAGGGTGTACGCCTCACGACGCAGGCGCACATTCCGGGCGTCGGGCATGTCGACATGCTGATCGGCGACAGGCTCGTCGTCGAGGTCGACGGTTACGCGTTCCACTCCGAGAAGGAGAACTTCCAAGAGGACCGTCGTCGAAACCAGGTGCAGGCCGCGGGCAACTACGTGTACATGCCGTTCACCTACGACGATGTCATCGACCGGTGGCCCCACGTCGAGGCGACGATCATGGGCGCCGTCCACAACGGGGTGCACCTCAATCCGCGACGGCGCTCGACGACGATCCTCACGTCCGATGAGTTCTTCGAACAGATCAGCTCGCGCAGATAGTTACCACTCTGGGGCGCCTCGCCTGTACCGGTACATGCGCACCGCCCGTGGGCTGTAGTTTTCTGCGCCCCGGCCCGCGCTATCCGACAGTCCGCGCCCGACGCGCCCGCTACCCGACCGCCAGCCCCACGGCCGTGAGTACAGCCCACGCGAGCATGGCCATGCCCGTGGCGCCGAGCGACGGAATGAGCCCCGGGCCGACGGCTCCGGCGCGGACCGCTTGGTATGCCTTCCACAGCAGGGGAGCGGCGAGCAGTCCGAGCAAGGTCCACGGGGTGGCCGCGACGAGCACCACGCTCATCACGAGCGGGACCAGCAGCAGCACGCCGTAGAAGCGTCGGGTTGCGGCGTCGCCCATGCGCACGGCCAGGGTGTTCTTGCCCGACTCACGGTCGGTGGGGATGTCGCGCAGGTTGTTGACCACGAGCACCGCCGTCGAGAGAGAGCCGACCCCGACAGCGCACGCCAGTCCCACCCAGTCGACGGTCCCGACGGTGACGTACTCGGTGCCCAGCACGGCGACGAGCCCGAAGAAGACGAACACCGCGACCTCGCCGAGTCCGATGTAGCCGTACGGCTTCGACCCCCCGGTGTAGAACCACGCCCCGGCGATACAGATCGCCCCGACGATCACGAGCCACCACGCTGTCGTCGCGGCGAGTACCAGACCGCACACGGCCCCGATCCCGAAGCAGAGGAACGCCGCGCGCTTGACCGATTCGGGGGATGCGGCGCCCGAACCGACGAGCCGCATCGGGCCGACGCGTTCGTCGTCGGTGCCGCGGATGCCGTCGGAGTAGTCGTTGGAGAAGTTGACGCCGATGATGAACGCGATCGCGACGACCGCTGCCAGAGCCGCCTTCCACCAGTTCACACCGCCGATGTGCAGGCCTGCGCCGACACCGGCGATGACGGGTGCGATCGCGTTGGGGAGTGTGCGGGGTCGCGCCCCGGCGATCCACTGCTTTGGGGTTGCCACCCTAGAACCCTAGTACCGACGGTGAGCTCGGCCGCGGGGCGCCACCGGCCACGCGCTCGACCACGGTGAACTCCTCACGGTAACCACTCGTCACAACGCACCTGTCGCAGCAGCACAGTCGGCTACTGGCTCGACAACCCGAACGCGGTGAGCACGGCCTTGGTTGCCTGGTCGGACGGGAACGCGCCGTGGACGTCGATGACCTGGATGCCCTCGGCGTCCATCGCGGCGGCGTACCCGGCGCCCTGATCCGACGATGCGCCGTCGACGCTCTGCTTGATCGCGGCGATCTTTGCCTTCGGATACTTCTTGGTGAGCTGGTCGATCAGCGGCTGGACCTGCGCGGCGAGCGGTGTGCCCTGATCGGGTGTGCTCGCGTAGTTGAGCAGGATGAGGTCGGGTGTGACCTCGGGACGGATCAGCTTCGCGAGGTTCTCCTGCGCATACGAGGGGCCCTTACCCGCGGTGCTTCCGTTCCAGTAACCGATCGGGCCGTTGGCGCCCTCGCCGAGGCCTGTCATAGGTCCGTACGCCTCGGTGGAGGTGTTCCAGTACTTGGTGGCGACCGGACGGTCGAGCGCCTTGCTTATGGCGGAGCCGAGCGTCGGCGCCCAGCCCTGCTCGTCGGCACCCGTTGCATCACCAAGCAGCACAAGGGTTTTGGGCGTCTTGGGCGACGACTTGGCGCTGTCCATGAACGCGACCGTCGCCGGGGTCGCAGTCGGTGCGGTGCTCGATGGCGCGGTATTCGACTGGGCAGCATCCGTTTGGGTACCGCTCGACGCAGTCGAACTGACGCCGCTTGTGCGGTTCCCCGACACCACAAGTCCGACCACCAGTACGACAACACAGATGATCATGACCACCCAGGCCCAGACCGGTGCGGAAGCCCAGATTCGCTTCAGCAGACTTCCCATGCGATTACTCACTCCATCTTCTCGCCCATGCCCCGAAGGGTCACAATAGCGGCCTATCGCTCAACAGTCGCTCTGGACGTGCAAACCACGCATGCGCGCCCCAATCCACTCGCCGAGAATGGGTCCAGGATCAAACGAGTGTCCGAATCCTTCGCGACGATCCCGCACCACCGGATCTCCGACGCTGCAGGCGCGCGTAAGTGCGGCTTCGGTCACCTGCACAGGGTTGATCTCGTCGGCGCTGCCGTATATCGCGAGAATGGGCACGTCTGTTCGCGTGGACGGTAACGCGAAGCGCTGCAGAGTGTTTCGAAGCTGCGCAGTAGCCCCCGACGAGTCCCGCGCTGCCGCGGAGCCCAACGCCTCCGCGTCGGGGCTGTGCGACTGTGCGGCCAGAGCGCTGCGACCGGTTGCACAAGACATCCTGGCGTCGACATCGTGCTTCGAGAGTCCCGGTAGATACGTGTCGGGGTCGATGCGCGAATCCGCCCGCGATGCCCCGACGACGATCAGGGGGTAGAGGAATCGCTGGGCGGTGTTGAGCGTGCCGGCGGCCGCGGCGTCGGCGTATCCGCTCATGTCCAGAACAGGAGACATCGCGACGGCTCCGACGAGCTCGCCTTTCTGCGTTGAGTTTCCGTACCCTCCGTACTGCTCGGCCGTCGCCCACGCCGCTGCGCCTCCCTGCGACGGGCCGACGACGACCCACCTCGCGCCGATCGTCGGCTCGACCGAGCGCGCAGCGCGCACACCGTCGATCACGTTGTATGCCGCGGTGCGCGGCTCGAGGTAGGGGTGCGCCGGGGCGTCGACGCGGGTGCTCAGCCCCTGGTAGTCGGTGGTCACCACGGCGTATCCGGCGCGGACGAACGAGCCGATCACCGAGACCTCGCCGAACATGTCCGGATGATCCGACGGCCCGCAGTCGCGGGCGAGTCCTGTGGTGCCGTGCGCGTAGGCGATCAGCGGCCAGCCTCCTGCGGGCCACGAGCCACCCGGCACGAACACCGCTCCGGTGACCGCGGTCTGTGAGTCGTCGACTCCAGACGTCGACGTGTAGTTCAGTCGGGTGACACGGGTGTGCGGCGGCAGCGCAACAGCCCACGAGTCGAGGCCGGGAGACGTCGCGAGCACGTCACCGCGTGCATGTGTGGTCTTTGTCACTGACGGAGATGATGTGTCGTTTCCGCAGGCCGTAGCCACGCACAGCGTGACCACGCACGCGTACGCGACGACCAACGCTTTTCTCACACGGAGAATCTAGCGGGTCGCGCGAACACGGTGCTGTCTGCTTGCGCGGGGGTGCCTCGTCCACGATTCTGTTCCGCGTGGGAGTGCACATCAGCACACGGGATGGTGCCGTGCCGGAGGCGCGCGGTGGTGCCGTGCCGGAGGCGCGCGGTGGTGCCGTGCCGGAGGCGCCAGGCGGTGTGCTGTCGGGACGTCGCCGAGACGGCACGCCGCCGACGCCGTCGCGCGATCCGCGGGTGGTGACCGCCCCGGAGGACGGCGAGGTATACGCCTACCTCGGACCGCAGATGCGGTGGGTGCAGCTGGTCCTGATCGCGGCGTTCGTGCTTGCCGGTGCGTCGCTGTTCGTGTTCGCGGCGGCGCATCCGCTGCTCTGGCCCGCGTTCGTGGTCCTTGCCTTCAACACCGCGAGCGTGATCTTCGCGGCGTGCACCGGGATGACCCGACGTCGAGTGCACTGGCGCAGCCATCAGGCACTCGCAGCGACCTGGCGGCCGGCCGACGGCCGCTACGCGCGCATCGACGTTTTCCTGCCCACGTGCGGTGAGAGCCTCGCCATTCTCCGCAACACCTACCGCAACGTCTCGAAACTCACCTGGGGTGGCCGTATCAAGTTCTATGTTCTCGACGACGCCGCGCGCCAAGGCGTCGAATTCCTTGCCGATGAGTACGGCTTCGAGTACATCGTTCGCCCCAACAGGGGTGAGCTGAGGAAAGCGGGCAACCTCCGGTACGCGTTCGAGATCAGCTCGGGGCATCACATCGTGATCTTCGACGCCGATTTTTGTCCGCGGCCAGACTTCCTCTGGCATCTCCTGCCCTACCTCGACGATCCGCAGGTCGGCGTCGTGCAGAGCCCGCAGACCTTTGCCACCGCCGAGTCGATGAACTGGATTCAGCGGACCGCTGGCGCAACGCAGGAGTTCTTCTACCGCTGGGTCCAGCCCTCGCGGGACGGCTTCGGCGCAGCAACGTGTGTGGGTACGTCGGCGGTGTATCGACGAGCGGCGCTCGACGCCGTCGGGGGTTTCGCGGCAATCGAGCACAGCGAGGACCTGCATACGGGTCGTCATTTGCAGCAGGCGGGTTTTGGCATCAGGTATGTGCCGGTGGTGCTCTCACGCGGACTGTGTCCGGCTGATCTCGCCGGATTCCTCAATCAGCAGTACCGCTGGTGCATGGGATCGCTGTCGCGCCTTCCCGCTCCTGCGCTCGCGACCCCGCCGGTCCGCCCGACGTTGCGGCAGCGGATCGCAACCCTCGCCGGGGTGTTCTATTACCTGACAACTGCGATGAATGTCTTCATGCTGTTCATCCCCGCGATCGTGATGGTCGCGTTCTATCCGGCAGACGTGCATCCGGCCCAACTCGTGCCGTTCCTGTTGGGGCTGTGGGTCTATGTGGTGTTGTTCCCGCTGGTGTCGAGGAGTAGGTGGCGATTCGAGGTCTTGCGCGTCCAGATGGCGTACAGCTTTGCCCACACCGTTGCCATCTGGTACAAGCTCATCGGCCGTGAGAAGGGGTGGGTACCGACAAGCGTTGTGGGCAAGACGAATTCGCTCGCGCGGTCGATCAGCATGCTCGGCGTCGTCGCGCTCGGCGGTTCGCTCGCGCTGTTCTGGGTCCTCGTGGTGCGCGACGTAATGGAGTACGGGCTGTGGAGCTTCTTCATGCTCGTAGGTTTCGTTCTTGCTTACACGTACCTGGCGATACCCCTGCTCTCGGAGTTCATCAAGATCCTCATCACGCCACGGACTGCCGCGGTCACCGTCGCAAAGAGCACTGCCGTCGCCGACGCCGAGGAGCAGTCGGCATGAGCGCACCCGGGGACGACCGTGAGATGCGGGGTCGTCCGGCGATCACCGAACGCCGACCGACAGCAGCCAATTGGAACCGCATCACCGTGTTCGAGGTGGTCGGCTACACGCTTGCGATTGTTTTCGTCGCCGCGCTGGCGCTCGGGCTCTTCGACATCATGCTTCCGTGGTCGACGTGAGCCTGACCGCACTCCTGGCGCCGATCAAGCCGGCGCCGACGACGCACCGACAGTTCTTCGGCGACATCGCGGGGTTGCGCGGTATCGCGGTTCTCGTCGTGGTGGCGTTTCACTCGCGCGTGCCGTTCGTCCCCGGAGGATTTGTCGGGGTCGACATCTTCTTCGTCATCTCCGGATTTCTGATCACTCGACAACTCGTCAACGAGGTCGAGCGGAACAAGACGTTGTCGTTCAAGGGTTTCTACGCTCGACGGTGCCGCCGCATCATCCCTGCGGCGTCGTTGGTGATCGTCGTGTCACTCGTCGCGGCGATCATCACCATGCCGTTGTTGAAGGTGTTCAAACAGTCGCTCGATCTGCTCGCGGCCGCCGCGAATGTAGCGAACTGGCACTTCATCGCCCAGAACGCCGACTACCTCTCTGGTGCCATCGACGGCAGTCTCGCCACGCATTTCTGGTCGCTGTCCATCGAGGAGCAGATCTACCTGGTCTGGCCGCTCGTCATCATGGCCGCCGCCGTCGCGGTGCTGAGAACCTCACTGGGCAGGCGTGTGTCACGCAGGTGCGTTTCGGGCTGGCGCGTTCCGGTACGGGTGTCGATCGGTGTGGTGATTGCAGTGATCACCGCGATCTCGCTCGTCTGGTGTGTGCGTGCGACGGCCACCGACCCCGCGTACGCGTACATGGCGACCCAGACCCGTGTGTGGCAGTTCGGCGTCGGCGCACTGATCGCGATCGGTTCGCCATGGCTCGCCGGGCCATTTACCGGTGAGTCCGCTCGTCCGGGTACTGAGGCTCCCGGCCCGATTCTCGCCGGCCCGAGCTTCGCCGGCCCGAGCTTCGCCTCTGTCGGTCGAGCTCGTCGAGACCTCTGGGTGCGCATCGTCGCAGGTGTGCTGGGGTGGGCCGGTCTTGCGGGGATCGTCGCGTCGTGCCTGCTCATCGATTCGCGCACGCCGTATCCCGGCACCGCTGCGCTGTTGCCGACGCTGTCGGCAGGACTCGTCATCGTCGCGGGTCAGCTCGCGGGGGCGGGTCTGCCGCTCGTCGGAGTTCTCCTTGCCAGTGCGCCACTGCGATTCCTCGGGCGCGTGTCGTACTCGTGGTATCTCTGGCACTGGCCCGTGCTCGTCGTGTTCGAGGCACAGACCAGCATCCGATCATGGCCGGTGCTGGTGGCCGTTTCAGTGGGGTCGCTCGCCATTGCGACGTTGTCGACGCTGTACTTCGAGGAACCGATCATCGCCAATGCCGAGCTCCGCCGCAACGCGTCGGCGTCGATCTCTGTCGGGCTCACCGGGCTGGTCGTCGCGCTGTCGGTGTCGCTGACAACCGGGGTGCTCGTGGTGAAGGCGGCGAGCCGCGACACCGTCGCGCAGGCATCCTTGAGTTACGACGCTGTCTTCGGCGCGCAACGCTCGGCGATGAGTGGACCGGTGACGCCCAATCCCTTTCAGGCGTACGACGACAAGCCGTCACCGTCGGAGTGTCTCGTTCCCGTCGGACAGCAGCAGCCGACCAGATCGTGCGTGTTCGGCCATCAGGGAGGAATTCCCGTTGTGCTCTTCGGTGACAGCCACGCCGAGCAGTGGGCCGAGTCCATCCGGAGTATCGGTGACTCACACGGCTGGCTGATACATCAGTTCACCAAGGCTGCGTGCCCGGCTCAAGATCTGACTCCTCGCCCGCGCCAACAGGATCCGTTCAACAAGCAGGACTGTATCGATTGGCGTTCGTCTTCCCTGGACCAGATCGACGAACTCCGTCCGAAGATCATCATCGTCTCGTCGCTGTCGACCTACGTTCCCGATTACGCGTCGTCGCAGCAAGCGTGGGACCGAACGCTAGCCCGACTCCGCGCGACCGGCGCACGCCTTGTGTACATCGAGGACACCCCGTATCCAGGGTTCCAGATCGCCGACTGCATGTCGGGTGCGTCGGACAACTGGCACAGGTGCGATTTCGGGCTCGACGGCTTCACCCGCATCGAGCCGATACTCGACGCCCAGGCGCGCGGCCAGGACTCCGACATCACCTCGATCGGAGTCAATGACCTGCTGTGCGAGGGCAATACGTGTTTCCCCGCGCGCAACAAGATCATGTTCTACCGCGACGATTCGCATCTCACCAACACTGCCGCAACGGTTCTCCAGCCCGCGCTCGTCAGCAGACTCGACGCGCAGCGATTCGACTACACCGCGCGCTAGAGGCCTGGCGGCACTGGGCGCTAGGTGCGCTGCAGTTTTGCAGTGGACTCACGAAAAGCGTTGAGACTCTGCGGCGTCGAGTTGAATCGCCAGTCACGTTCCTTGTCGGTCTGGAACCACAGTGCTGCCTCGAGGCGATCGGTGGCTTCGACGATGCCGAAGAATCGTCGTATCCAGTCGGCCTTTGCGTCGGGTGTCGCGCCGTCGGCGCTCGCCACCTCGGTGACGAGGATCGGGTGGTCAGAATCGAGGCGAGCGAGGGCGCTCAGGCTGTCGGCGAACAGTTCCTCGGGCCACTGCCATCGATGTCCTGCGCCGTCGCCCCAGTTGTATCCGTCGAGTCCGAGGTAGTCGACGTGGTCGTGGCCGGGGAATGCGGCCGTGAAATCGGTTGTCCCCGTAGTGAGTACGTTGGGAGTCCAGACGAAGCGAACGTTGTCGGCGTGCGCGTCGTCGAAGATCGAGTGCATGCGCAGCCAGGCCGCGAGGTACTGGTCTGCGGTATTGCCGCTGACGCCGATCGACCACGGGTACCAGGTGCCGTTCATCTCCTGCGCGAAGCGCAACAGGACCGGTTTACCCCAAGAGCTCAGGCTCGACGCCCATTTGCGAAGCTCGCCGTCGAAGACTCCTGAGGCGATGCGTGCCAACGAGAACAGCGGCTGCACAGTGCCGCCGACCGGGTTCCATGGCTCGAGGGTCAGTAGCGGAACCGCGCCCGACGCCGCGATGG
>NZ_DLSO01000103.1:21545-21754 GCF_002500165.1 Gordonia sp. UBA7860
CGCGCCCGACGCCGCGATGGCGTCGAGGTCCGCGGTCGGTAGTGAATCGCCGAAGGAGACGAATCGGTGCAGATAGTGTGGGGCGCTGCCCGCCAACTCGGTGAGTCGCGCGATCGGCGTCGAGGCCGCGCCGACACGGGGGAGGACCTCTGGGATGAATGCGCCCCAGTGTCGCTGAGAGCTGGGCGATGTCGGTTTCTCAGGAGTGG